>NZ_VXCS01000069.1:0-1244 GCF_052850545.1 Pseudoalteromonas sp. 1181_04 | reverse complement strand
GTGATCTGCTCCAGCCAGACTGGACACTTCATTAAGCGACATTTTTATTTTCAAAGTTAACTGGACTTAGATACCCGAGAGCACTGTGCCTTCTTGTCCGATTATAATCAACCTCGATGTATTCAAAGAGCGTTTGACGCATCTCGTCTCGCGTCATGATCGGCTCATATTGGATCGCTTCAACCTTCATTGAATGGAAGAAGCTCTCAACACAAGCATTATCCCAGCAGTTTCCTTTCCTACTCATACTTTGCTTTAGATTATAAGCGGTTATGATGTCTCGATAATCTTTTGAGCAGTACTGACTACCTCGGTCACTATGAACGATCACCTGCTCAGGGAACCCACGACGGAACAAGGCCATTGATAATGCATCGCAGACCAGTGTTGCGGTCATTCTGGTATCCATAGACCAGCCGACTACTTGCCTTGAATAAAGGTCAATAATTACCGCCAAATACAGCCAGCCTTCACTTGTCGCAACATAGGTGATGTCTCCCGCCCACTTTTGATTCGGAGCCTCCGCGTTAAAATCCTGAGCCAGCAGGTTCGGAGCAACTGGCATTTTATGTTTGCTATCCGTAGTGCACCTAAACTTACGTGCCGCTTTCGGCGTTAAATCCTGACGCTTCATACTAGCGGCAATGGTTTTAACATTACGGCTATCACCGTTCTCTGCCAGCTCTTTCTGGATGCGCCTTGAACCATCACGGCCTTTGCTGTTGTCAAAAGCCTTTTTGACCTTCGTATCAAGCTCTTGGCGAGTTACCTCGCGCTGAGTGGCCTTGTGGCGATGCTTAATCCAGTAATAAAACCCACTTCGTGAAACCCCGAACACCTTAGCCATGCGGACAGCACTGAAGCACAGCAGGTGTTCGAGCATAAATTCGTAGCTATCTACTTTAGATTTTTCGCGAAGTAGGTGGCGGCCTTTTTTACGATATCTAGCTCTTCAGCTTGCTCAGCCAATTGCCTTTTGAGCTTTGCGACTTCAGCGGCTAGATCTTTTTCCCGCTGACTGGTGCTAGTATCTTTCTTGGCTGCTTTACGCCAACCGTAGATCTGGGATTCGTGTAACGAGAGATGCTGCGCTGCCGTAGCTACTCCCAGCTTTTCTGCTAGTTTCAGTGCTTCTGCTTTAAATTCAGCAGAATGGAGAATACGTTTTTTCTTGTTTGTCATGGTTCACCTCATTAGTGATTGTACTCACTTAATTAGGTGTCCAAAACTGGTGGTGCGGATCA
>NZ_VXCS01000068.1:0-1262 GCF_052850545.1 Pseudoalteromonas sp. 1181_04 | reverse complement strand
TTTTTCTCAGGATTCAAATTTACTTCGTTTATCATTGACCAATCTCGTGACTTTCCTGACCAACGACTTGGGTTATTCAATTTAGCTGCGTCGTTTACCTGCTGACGCTTGGCTAATATCTCTTTATCTAAACCTAAATGACGTTGATTTGGCGTCACAAATTTTATACCACTGTGTAGGTGCTCATTATTGTACCAATCAACGAACCCACTTACCCATTCTCTTGCTGCGCTTATATCTTCAAATGCCTTTTCTGGGTATTCTGGGCGATACTTTAACGTTTTAAATAACGACTCAGAGTATGGATTGTCATTACTTACTGACGGTCGACTAAATGATGGCACAATCCCTAACTCCTGTAATGTTGCCAGTAATGTCGCGCCTTTCATTGGGCTACCATTATCTGAGTGCAACGTGACTTGCTCGCGCTTTATTTGCTCCCGACTGCAAATATCCTTCATTAAATCTGCGGCTAATTCACTTAACTGTGTGTCGTAAACCTGCCAGCCAACAACCTTTCGACTAAAAATGTCCATCACTAAATATAAGTATAAAAATTGCCCTTTTACGCTCGTTGGTAAATAGGTGATATCCCAAGTGTATACTTCATTTGCACGTACTGCCTTCAATGCTCTTGGCTTTTTCATCGGCTTAGCTGGCTTTACTTTTTCTCTATGCGTTAATAAGTTATGTGCCTTCATGACACGATAAAATGAACTTTCAGACGCTATCCATATACCGTTATCAAGCAGCTTGGGGACTATTTTACTGGCCGGTAAATGCCCATACTCAGTTGAGTTAACCGTATTAATAATACGCTGCCGCTCTAACTCTGTGAGACGGTTTGGCGGCCGTTTTTTCGTACTCGTTCGCTTGTCAGTCATATCGTCTGCTTCAATCCACCGCTGAACGGTTCTTACCGTCAGCCCAAGTAACTCACATGCTTTTTCTTTCCTTGCCCCTGAATCCTGCGCGTTTGTAATAAGCGTTATTAATTCATGTCGCTCAGCCTGTGTTGTTAATCGTCCTCGTTGAAACCCCAGAGTGCATCCGCTTTTTTTTTGAGAACAAGCAGAGCGGCTGTTTCAGCTAAGGCTTTATCTTTACGATTAAGCTCTTTTTGCAGCTGTTTTATTTCTTGCTTTAACTGTTTACTGTCTGATTTAGCTAGTTTCGTTGTAGGTCCTTGGGCAAAGTCTTGCTTCCACTGCTTAATATGATGCGGATAAAGCCCTTTATTACGGCAGTATTCATTAATGGCT
>NZ_VXCS01000067.1:0-1270 GCF_052850545.1 Pseudoalteromonas sp. 1181_04 | reverse complement strand
AACGAGGCTGTAGAATTACTCGTTTTTAATTTATTTTTATTGATGCATTAACCATAGCTGAGTTCCTATTTTGATTCAATCGGTTACTTCGATTTTACGTGAAATATAAAAAGAGGTTTTACTGTTTCTTTAATGGGCGTTTTGGAAGGTATGACAGGTGTTTAAGTGGCTTATTTGGAGAGGTAGCAGCTTACCTTTATTAATGCATCGTGTTTTGCAGCTTTTCTATATTATGAACTAAGCAATACAGTTGCCATTGGGCATTCACTTTCGTTTGACCGCGTAAGGTCAATTTATTCATGCCTTTGTTAACTGTAATATTCCCGAACACTGGCTCTATACAGCCAAGTCGTTTGCTGTACTGTCGTCGCCCGATTGGGCTGTCTATTTTGACCTTCATTTTGTCGATGTAGCTTAGCTTTTTACGCGATTCATCATTTTTAAACTGAACTTGCCGTCCTGTTTTTATAGGTGGCTTTCGCATGCATTGCTGTTGCAGCGGGCATACTTTGCAATCTTTTAAGTAACCGCAGAATCGCGTGTATTTTTGGTTGTGGCTTTTTACATTGATACCACTTCGCCACATGTCATTGCCTGCGGGACAGCGGCAGGTTTGTGTTGTTTCATCATAATGGAAGTCCTCTGAAGTAAATAAGCGTGGCTTACCTTTACTGCGTTTTAGTCGGCGTTTTTCTTGCTCTGTTTCATAAGTTTCGCTGTCTTTAAATAACGGGTTTCGTTTTCTAAATTGGTTATCCGCAATGTAAGTATCAAAGCCACTTTTCGCCATGTATTCAAGGTTCGCTTCGCTATTAAACCCACTGTCTGCGGTGAACTTAATCGTTTGTTCGTCTGTTGATTTGTCGGTATTCAATTTATCAAGCTGCTGCTTTAATTGCTTAACTGCTGGCTGCAGGGTTTGCTGCTCGCCCACCGAGCCCCATGCCTGTGCTTGCAGTATAACTTGATGTTTATCGTCATTTATCGCTATCCCGTTGTAGCCTTGGATTGTACCTTTTGACGTGGTCATTTTCGCGCTATCAGGGTCGGTAATATTACTTTTAATAGGCTTGCCTTTGCTGCCCGTTTTTTCCTCGTGGGTCGCTAAGAACTCCGTGATTTTATCTGCACTTTTATCCAGCTTTTCTTTTTGCTTTAAATCCTGCGTTATCAACTCTTCGCTCAGGCTATCTTGTGATTGGTGACGTTCGATAATACGTTTACTCGCGCGTTCTAGTTTTGCTTTTTTACGCCCTAGCTCATCGAATGT
>NZ_VXCS01000066.1:0-1472 GCF_052850545.1 Pseudoalteromonas sp. 1181_04 | reverse complement strand
AGAAGCTAGAAGCTAGAAGCTAGAAGCTAGAAGCTAGAAGCTAGAAGCTAGAAGCTAGAAGCTACCAATATCATAATCAGGCTCTTGCTCTTTAACAAAGCCCTTTATGTATAACAATTACACCAGCACTAAATAATATAAACTGAGGAGATCTAAATAAAAGTAAATCTATTGGCTTTCTAATCTCTACCTCTGTTCTACTCTTGGCCTCTGTGATGAATAAATCACTAAAAATATTCTACCACCGAGAACACCGAGGTGCTGCCTACACTGAGTAAAGGCCAAAAAATATAAATATATCAGCTCTTTAATCTCTACCTCTGCTTTCCTCTTGGCCTCTGTGGTGAACATATCACTAAAAATATTTTACCACTGAGAACACAGAGGTGCTTCGCTACACAGAGCAATAAGGTAAAAGCTATCTATTAACTCTCTACCTCTGTTCTCCTCTTGGCCTCTGTGGTGAATAAATCACTAAAAATATTCTACCACCGAGGGCTCAGAGGTGCTTCGCTACACAGAGCAATAAGGTAAAAGCTATCTATTAACTCTCTACCTCTGCTTTCCTCTTGGCATCTGTGGTGAATAAATCACTAAAAATATTCTACCACCGAGGGCTCAGAGGTGCTGCCTACACTGAGTAAAGGCTAAAAAATATAAATATATCAGCTCTTTAATCTCTACCTCTGTTCTACTCTTGGCCTCTGTGGTGAATAAATCACTAAAAATATTTTACCACCGAGGGCTTAGAGGTGCTGCCTACACTGAGTAAAGGCTAAAAAACATAAATATATCAGCTCTTTAATCTCTACCTCTGTTCTCCTCTTAGCCTCTGTGGTGAGAGCTTACTTAATTTTTTACCACCGAGAGCACAGAGTCGCTACGCTACACAGAGCAGTTAATTATAGAGAATTTTACTTTCCTCTGCGATGAGCTCATTTTGTCTCACTACACACTAATGCGCTTAATGCCATCAACTAATTTTATGACATTAAAATTAATCAATAAACCAGTTTTTATTCCACTTAATTTTAAATAAGTAATCAACTGAGCAGAATGAATTGGTGCAAGTTTATCAATTGCTTTCAATTCAATTATAAGCAGATCTGGTATCAAGATATCTAGCCTATAGCCTGCATCTATCTCCATGCCTTTATAACTAACTGGAAGCTCAATTTGACTTACAGCTTTTATGCCTATTTGTTGTAATTCGTAAATTAAGCAATTTTCATAGCTTGACTCTAATAAGCCTGGCCCAAGTTGTTTATGAACTTCAATAGCACAACCTATTACTTTTTGTGTTAAAAGATCTGTTTCCATGGCCTTCCTTAGCTTTAGCGATCACTTTTTAGTTTTTTGTCCTTAATGCTCTACCTAGTGAATAAATCACTAAAAATATTTTACCACTGAGAACACAAAGGCGCTTCGCTACACAGAGGAAAGACCAGTAAAAAGGAAATATAAATCTTTTA
>NZ_VXCS01000065.1:0-1480 GCF_052850545.1 Pseudoalteromonas sp. 1181_04 | reverse complement strand
TCGGCAGAAATATGCGCGATGAGCGCACTATTAAATTGTTGAACTAAGCCGCTACGCGGAGATCCTATTCTGACCATTTGAGCCACACTTACCTTGGGGTTATCCCATAACTTGGAGGTAAGTCATGAATACACTCATTGAACAAGTCAAAACTGAAATAGCCTATCGAGGTTATTCGCAAAGTACATGTAAAAGCCACTGTGAACATTTACTTAAACTCAGTCACTATTTTAATAAACCGCTTGACTCGATTACGGATGACGAGCTTAACGCCTTTTTTAACGATCCCGCTATTCGTAAGCTTTCTAGAGCAAGCCAGAAAATACAAATAAACAGTATTTGGTTCTTGTTTAAGAATATTTTACATCGCCCACTGAACTTAGATATTGCACTGCCAAAAGCGAAATTGCGGGCACCCACGTATTTATCGCGTGATGATATACAGCGGCTTATAGAAAGCTGCACTGACATGCGACTAAAAACGTTAATTGTGGTGTGTTACGGGTGTGGCTTACGTATAAGTGAACTGCTACGCATTAAAGTGCAAAACATCGATGGCCAGCGTAAAACCATTTTAATTGAACAAGGTAAAGGGGATAAGTCACGGTATGTTGTAGTTTCAGATAGCGTACTAAACCAATTACGCAGTTACTGGAAAATGTATCACCCAACGGGTTGGATGTTTTACTCGCGATTGTTAATGGATAAACCTATGTCAGCATCGACCTTCAGGAAGCCATTGAGAAAACACGCACAAGCGTGTGGTTTAAAACACTGTAATCCACATGCACTACGCCATGCTTATGCAACACATCAACTTGAATCAGGAATGCCACTTCATCAATTGCAACATCAGCTTGGTCATAGTGATATTAAAACGACACAAAGTTACTTACACTGGTTACCTGAGTTAGGGCATGGCGGCATTGATTTGCTTGCGAGTTGGAGTAAACAATGAGCGCTTTGCACCTCGCTGATATTTTAAACTCAAATCTTGAGAATTATCGGCAACATCATACGATGAGCTATCAACAACTGCGTGTCTGTCAGCACCTTCAATCATGCAGAACAGGTCAGCTCGGTTATCAAGCATGGCAATGTGATAGCTGTGGGGAGTCGCAGCAGATTGGGTGTAGTTGTCGAGACCGTCACTGTCCGCGTTGCCAAGGCATGGCCACGGCTAAGTGGGTGCGAAGACAGCAAGAGGATTTATTACCGTGTCGGTATTTCCACCTTGTTTTTACGCTCCCTCATGAGTTGAATATCATTGCTCACTATAACCCAAGTGTGTTGTACCAGTGTTTGTTTAAAGCCGTATGGCAAACGCTGTGTAAATTTGCGAAACGAAAGATGCATGGCCAGTTAGGCATGACAAGCGTACTGCATACATGGGGGCAGAACTTAAGTCAGCATATCCACTTGCATTGTTTGATACCCGCAGGTGCACTTGAAAAAACGCACTGGCATGAAATAGAAAAAG
>NZ_VXCS01000064.1:0-1488 GCF_052850545.1 Pseudoalteromonas sp. 1181_04 | reverse complement strand
CTAGTACTTCGTCACACAAATTTTGACTAGTTGAGAGCACCGTAAGCTCTCTCTAGTTTTTCACGTGCTGAATCAACATTAAACATCCAATTTATACTGGCGCCTTCTTTATTTCGGCGCCATTCCCACGCCGTGAGCTCTGTCTTTAACTCTTCCATACTTGCTATGCGCCGATCTAAGCATTGCTTATTCATATTGCCAATTTCTATCTCGACCATATTCAACCAACTCGCATGTTTAGGTGTGTAATGGAACTCTATTTTATTTAAAATACGTCGTGCTTCTTGCGGTGAAAATGCTTTATATAACGCACCTTCCGTATGAGTCGATAAGTTATCTAGCACGACACGAATTTTATTCGCATGTGGGTAGTGTTCATCGACTAAGTCCTTCATACAGTGAGCAAAATCAACTTTCGTTTTCCTCTGTGTTGCTTTAACGTGCCGCCAACCCCGATGACGGTCAAAGAATACAAATAAGTTAGCCACGCCAACCCGTTTATATTCATAATCTAGGCGTTTTACCTGTCCCTTTTTCATCGGTTGTACTGGCCGTGTATCATCAACAAGTTGCTTCATCGCCTCATCAAAATTAATAATAGGATTGAGCTCATCCGCTGGCTCAGCATATAATTCAAGTACATGCTCCATTCTTGCAATATACTCAGCGTCCATTGTTGCCACACACCACATCTTTTTTTGCCAGGGCTTTAACGCATTTTCTTTAAGGCGTCTACGAACAGTTTCATATGAAATACTGTCTAAATCCGTTAATGTTATTAATCGCTCGCCAAGTAACGCTAATGTCCATCGGCAGTGTCCTGTTGGCGGCTCAGAACAGGCTGTGGCTATTAAAGTTACTTCATCTTTCGCGGAGGTTTTTCTCATAGCACCACTTCGTGCACCTTCATTTAAAGCGGCTTCTAAACTGTCTTCGACAAACTGACGTTTGACTCGAAATACAGTTGAAGAGCTCACTTGAACCGCTTCACATATTTGATCTGTTGTATATCGACAACGGTCCGCTTTTAATAAAATGGCGGCTCGTTTGTACTTTCGAACATTGACCATGCCTTTTTTGCAGTAGTTAACTAATTCGCATTTTTCTTCTGCTGATAATTCAACAATATACTTTCGGTTCATAACAATATTAAATGAGTAAATATGAGTTAAAGGATCGTCAATTAGGATAAAAGTTCATTATGAATAAAGAAGAGTTGCCGTCGTTCACTGTGAAACAAGGGCAGTATTTGGCATTTATTTATTACTACACAAAAGTGAATGGTGTTGCACCTGCTGAAAATGATTTTGAGCGTTATTTTGGGACTGCATCATCAAGTGTTCATGCAATGATTTTAACGCTTAAAAAGAAAGGGTTCATCACTTCAACTGCTGGAAAAAGCCGAACGATAAAGCTATTGATAGGAATAAATCAGTTGCCTGAATTTAAGTAAGGCAACTGATCAGAACTTCTGTGAACGAGTACTAG
>NZ_VXCS01000063.1:0-1538 GCF_052850545.1 Pseudoalteromonas sp. 1181_04 | reverse complement strand
TGCTAAGCTTGGCAAAACAAGTAAAGGGTTCACACAAATGGATGATGATTGGATTAAAATGAACCTCAAACGCATGAAAAACTCGAAAAAGTACCCTGAGCGTAATCAACTAGGGCAAAATTTACTTGAAGCAGATGATTTAGATATACCAGTAAACAAACTAGTGATAGAAGCTGTTGAAGAAAGTGGCAATGTAGTTGACGCAAAATTACAACCTTTACCTTAGAGAATTAAGAATGTTAAAGCTAAATAAACTTACCGCAGAAGATGTTGAATATGACATCACGCGTGCAAATACTCACTTGCCAGCGTGGTTAGAAAGGTTTAAAGACACCAGTAGGACGCTCGAACAGTACAAAAAAAGCGTTTTCAAAATTTCTGACTTTTATTTAATGTTAGCGTATGGTAATTACGCACTCGAAAACGTCTCTGAAGTGAAGCCCAATTTAAAAAAAGCCGCGCCCTATGCGTTTTTATGCGGCTTCGACCCTGAGTTACAGACCCGTAAAAGCGATTACTCCATTCAAAAAGAGTTAAACATCTGTTTGTTGTTTGGTGAGCCTGAATTGCTAGAACAAATAAAAGCGCTTGACTGGTCACTATCAGAAGATGATATTGTACATCCTGCTATTTACCAATATGATCACTTATTAATGCAAATAGCCACTGGCAGCCCTCTTACCCCGCAGGCCATTAACACCGCACAACAAGATGCTCAAAAAGCCAAAAATAAAGATGTATTGCAATTTTTCGCCCCTTTAATTGAAGCTATATCAGCATTAATTTCTGGTGACCAACCGCTCTGGCAAGCCAGTATTGATAAAGCAATCAAATGGCACTCTGATGAATGTAAATTTGGTGATTACAAAGATATGGAAGAAGGCTTTATCTGTTTAAATGCCCTTACTATGGCAAAGTTAGGCAAAGACATGCATGGTTGGCAATGCCACACCGACTCATTATATTTACCTTTATTTTTAATTGATTAGTTTCGATAATCACACAACACGAGCCTATTATCTATGAGCAGCTTAATTCACTTATCACTTATTGACGAAGATAGATACCCTACTTCGCTTAGCGGTGATGATGAAAGTAAATACCAACAATTGCTTGCAATTACTGAAGAAGAAGCCATTCATTGGCAGTCAATCGAAATAAACCTGCGCGGCTTTGAACCCGCACTGCAACTATGGGATGCTATCGCAGGTAATAGTCGGTTATTATTGATTGCTAGCTTCAATTTTTTCCCCCATAAGCTGCTTCCACCTGACGCTGACATTAGCGGCACTTTCGGCTTTTTCCCAGCCGATATGGTGAAAGATTTATATGACATAATGCAACAAGAATATAGCTTCGATATTGATAGCTTAGAGGGGCAGAACATAATCGCTGAAATTGAAAAGGATGGAGACGATGAAGTAAACCCCGAAGCCTATGAGCTAGTTCGAGATAAATACTTTGTAACCTTTAGAGATGCGGCTGAGCAAGGTAAATCTATCGTCGTACTCATTGAGCAATAATTAACTTATATAGAA
>NZ_VXCS01000062.1:0-1902 GCF_052850545.1 Pseudoalteromonas sp. 1181_04 | reverse complement strand
CTTGTTAGAGCGCCTCACCGATTATCAAATTGCAGCTTATCTTGGCATTACACCGATCAGCCTGAGTCGTATCAAAAAACGCAATCCAACTTAACAATTGTTAATGTCTAGACTTATTCACCTTGCTACATTTCGGATATCAATATGTGTAAGGCTGAATTAAAATGATTACTTGGCAACTCCATCCGTTTCCCCAATTAACAACAATGCAACTATATCAACTGCTAAAACTCAGAGTTGACGTGTTTGTTGTCGAGCAAGAATGTCCCTATCCTGAGTTGGATGGTAAAGATCACCAAGAAGGTGTTTACCACTTACTGGGTTATCAAGGTGGCAAGTTAATGGCCTGCGCACGCTTAATGTCAAAGGGGGTTAGTTATCCATCCGTCAGTATTGGTCGTGTTGCTATTTCAAAAAATTCTCGTGGAGGGGGCATAGGGCATCAACTGGTACAAGAGGCTCTATGTGCATGTGACAAGTTGTGGCCCAGAGAGTCAATCGAAATTGGCGCTCAAGAACACCTATCAGAATTCTACCAAAACCATGGATTTATGCCGACTTCTGTAATGTATTTGGAGGATGACATCCCACATATCGATATGAAGTTGGAAAAATAACAGTGTCTTTTCCTGTGGTAAACCTCGCGATTATCTTTCTCATATTAGGTAATCTTGCTGCTTCACTATCTGATGTCGCAGTTAAGTTACTTAATGGGGAGGTATCAGCCTTTCAATACATTTTTATACGGCAATTATTTTCTACTTTAGTTATTTATCCTTTATGGTTAAAGCAGTCCAAGCAAAAGCGAAAACTGTATAGCGCTAAACTCAATCTATTTAGGGCACATCTAATTATAATAGGCAGTGGTTGCATGGTAATTGCAATCACTCACTTAACTTTAGCTACGGCTAATGCGATTTTTCATGCTGCGCCACTAATGATGCTTCCATTATCGATTTTACTTCTCCAAGAGAAACTAACGATTAAGAGCAGTGTATTATCTCTTATAGGGTTTTCAGGAGTGATTGTGGTTTTAAGACCATCAGAATTTGAATTGGCGGTAGTCTTCGCCCTTGTTACTACATTTACAATTGCCTTGTTCAACCTTACCGCGAAAAAATTACCAACGGAGCAAACTGTTGTCAGCACGCTTTTTTGGACATCATTACTTTCACTACCGATCTCTGGCTGCCTAGCTATATTCCATTGGGTGCCTCTTTCGACCACGAATCTGCTGTTCATTTTGGCAAGTGCAACTTTGGTTCTTACTTACAACGGATTAGCTGTTGCTTCGTATCAACGAGCACCTGCTAATTCTATTGCCCTAGCAGAGAACTCAGGACTGGTATTTGTCACCTTATTTGGTGTTACTTTATTCAATGAAGTGCCAGACTTTTTTACCATATTAGGGATATTGATGATCATACTACCTTTATTACCTTGGAAAATGTTGTTACAAGTAAATCGGTTGAATCAACCGTCCGAATAAACCCAAAAGGCATAGGCGAAAGTGAATTAGAAAATATATTGATGACATCTACCATGAATATAAACCCAACCAATGAAGAGCTGGTAATTGCTCGTGAATGTGTAGAGCGTATTTGACCGTAAGCCTTGCAGCCAATAAAAAGCCCGAGCGTTTAAACTCGGGCTTTTTATTGGCTGCGGTTTATTGAATTTGAAGTTATCGACTAAGCATGCTCAAACATCAGGAAAAGATAAACCACAAACAGAACCAAATGCGTTGCGCCATGCAATACATTGGTTCGGCCACTACTGAATGTTACCTTGCACACCATTAAAGTGGTGACAAGTAATACCAAATCAGAAGAGGATAGACCAAGACGAACCTCTTGATCCATCATCGCGCCGATGAATAGAACGGCTGGCACAGTAAGCGCG
>NZ_VXCS01000061.1:0-1956 GCF_052850545.1 Pseudoalteromonas sp. 1181_04 | reverse complement strand
GAAGAACAACAAGCCAGCGATTTAACTATTACTGAGTTTTGCCAGCAACATGCCTTATCAAAAACAAGCTTTTATGCGGCACGAAGTAAGCTTACTGCTGCATCTGGTAGTTTTGTTCGCGCAAAAGTCACTAAACACGTTGATCCCACTGAACAGCAACAGCCGATCATTCTTGCTATCGGTAACGTGAAAGTCAGCTTGCCATCCACAATGCCTGCCACTTATCTGAGTCAACTGTTACGCGAGCTTGCCTAATGAAAATGTTCGTTGAACCTGCACATATTTACCTCTATCGCGATGCCGTGGATTTTCGAAAATCCATTGATGGTCTGGTCGCAATCGTTGAGGGTGAGCTTGAACGTGATGCCTATACTGGCGCTTTATTTTTATTTTGCAACAAAGCGAAGGATAAACTCAAGCTGGTTTACTGGGATAAAACGGGGTTTGCTTTGTGGTACAAGCGATTAGAAAAGCAAAAGTTCAAATGGCCAAACAAAGCCAGTCTGCAAGAATTTGAGCTCAGTCCAGAGCAACTGAATTGGTTGTTGTCGGGATATGATGTGCTTGGTCATGAAGAGTTGCGGTATAAATCGATGATCTAATCGATCATATTGGCAGTAAATGATCGTTGCCACACCGTCTGTTTTATCTTTGCGTCAAGCAAGAAAACACCGTCAAATTCTGTTAAATTGCGAACATGAAAATTGATGCACACTCACTTCCTGACGACCCAGAACAACTCAAGCGCATGTTGCTTGAGTTGCAACAGCATATGGATGAAAAGTTAGCTGAAAAAGACGCGCAAATTCACGAATTGCTACAAGCTTATAACGCGAAACTAGCCAAAGAGTACGCCAAGAAATCTGAAAAGATGCCGGGTGCAGGCGAAGTATTCAATGAAGCAGAAGATATTCTCGATGAACATGATAAAGCGCTATTGGCCACATCGGCCTCAGTAAAGAAAGAAAAAGCCAAACCGAAACGCCGGCCACTGCCAGCGCAGTTGCCGCGAATTGAGGTGGTTGTTGACCTCGACGAGGATGACAAAATGTGTGATTGCTGTCAAAGCCCCCTTCACAAAATGGGTGAAAGCAGCAGCGAAGCACTCGAGTTTGTGCCAGCGCATATTAAAGTAATCAAAACCATTCGCCCTAAATATACGTGCCGTCACTGTGAGCGTGAAGGCATTGAAAGTGTGGTAAAAACCGCCCTTATGCCCGCAACAGCCATTCCAAAAAGCATCGCAACGCCCAGCTTGCTGAGCCAAATAATCATGTGTAAATACCAGTTTGGCTTACCACTTTATCGCCAAGAAACCATGTTAGGCGATATTGGTATTGAGTTGAGCAGACAAACTATGTCGAGCTGGATGTTGCGCTGCGCAGACCTGTTGTCCCCTCTGTATCAACGCTTAAAAGACGTGTTGCTATCTCAACCGGTTATTCACGGCGATGAAACCACGTTAAACGTCATTAATGCAGATAAAGCAACCAGCTATATGTGGCTGTATTGTTGCGGCGATGATAAACCGAGTAAAGGCACCAATATTGTCTTGTTTGATTACCATAACAGTCGCGCAGGCCAATGTGCGATTGATTTCCTTGATGGTTACGAAGGCTACATGCACGTTGACGGCTACAAGGCTTACGAGCAAACGAATGCAACACTGGTTGCGTGCTTAGCCCATATGCGCCGTAAATTCATCGAGGCTAAAGGCAATAATAAAAAAACAGTCAAAGCAGATGTAGTACTAAACCTTATTCGCAAGCTCTACGGTATTGAGCAAGCCATCAAAGATAAATCGCACGATGAAAAATTCAAGATTAGGCAGAGAAAAGCCAAACCAATCGTTGATGAATTGTATCAATGGTTACTCAAGCATAAAGATAAAATCCCACCAAAAATGGCGTTAGGTGAAGCAATTACCTATGCGATAAATCAGTTTGAGAAATTCAG
>NZ_VXCS01000060.1:0-2237 GCF_052850545.1 Pseudoalteromonas sp. 1181_04 | reverse complement strand
CATTTCTGGACAAAAATGAGTTAGAGTTAACGGGCTGCTGTGAGCGGTCATTGGTAACACTTGCCGTAAACGGCACAAAATTGCAGGCTAAAATTGGCGACGAAGGAGCACAAGCTCACTGTTTTGTGTCCACGGTTTAACGGCCTTGTTAGGCAATGTGTTACGCATGTGGCTCAGTTGGGTAACTATGTGTAATGCAACTATGGCTGCATTTTTCACAATCTGCCGAGATAACCAGCTTATAGTTGATGAAATACCCAAGAATATTGAGCAATTTTGGCATGTACTTCACAAAGAAGCGTGCAAGTATAAAATACAAAATAACTACAGATACTAAAGACCTTAATAGTTCAGGGTTTGTGTTTACACCTGCCAAAATTGAACCAACGGCGCCGACAAACAGTGATGTTACTCCATAAACTATCGCAAACAAAATTGCAACGAAAGGAATGCAAAGAACAAACAGCCCGAAACAATCTAACAGACTAATTTTAAATTCGATTTTCCGTTTAGGTTTATTTCCACAGACACTACATTTCATCTAGTTGCCTAACACCCGCCTAACACGCAATGTGTTGGCGTGGCTTTTTGCGTTGTTTGCCAAAACCATGACAACTAAACATTGTCGGAGTTAAGGCGCTTGTTAGGTGCACTTTATTAGCTGCACTGGTGAATTACAATACTCTAAATTCCCTATTAATTCGTTATTATCTGGATAGTTAGGGCAATTACCGATATTGACAGACTGAACGCTGCCATTTGGTTTCATCTCGACATCGACAAAAGACGCAACAAGCTGGTCTTCTAATTGACGGCTCCAAGTAAAGTGATAATTGGTATTGTGTGATTTTAGGAATGTTCTATCAGGCACATTAAATTTACTTGTAAAAGAAGTTAAAGCCACACTCTGATTTTTTACATTTATTCTCGCTGAACGTGCTGTCCAAGAGAACGGCCAAGATCTCGTGATATCGACAGCTATGTTGCATTCGCCAAGCTCAGAGGTACGCGATAGTCCAGAGATTACCTCTGCATATTCGATGTTCTTTAAACTACTCGAACCCGCTTGGCAGAGCCAAATAAAAAGAATAACTATTGGAATCAATTTACGATTCATAATGGATACGCCTCACGTCCTTTGCTCCTAACGCCCCAATAAGCCGACGCAATGAGCGCAGCGAGTTGAGGTCGGATTGATTGGATTGTTAGCAGTTGATTGCTTGTACAATATTTTCTGTAACCTTTTTAAAATTTATTTCTGAAGTCTTAATCGCTTTACCATTTACTAATGGTGTAGGCGGTTTAATTTTGACATTGTCACGCTCGTATATCTGTGGTGCCTCAACGAAGAGGTAGTATTGGTCGTACTTCTTACAACTAAATAGCCCAATACCGCTGCAAACTTCTTTGATACGCTCATCTTTGATTAGTGGCTCAGCAATTATATTTTCAGTTAAACCTGATACTTCCACTGACATCGAAGAATCATACCATTCAACTATACCCCCTTCGGGGACGACTAATGATAGATAAACAGCCCTAGCATTTAACAAAACTTTGAACTTAGTCGCTGGGTCGTCGTAAATGAAATTTAAAGGAATTTGACCGCATCCATCTTTTGAAGCTTTTCCAAACTCTCCCTCCGGTTTCATAAAAGTAATTTCATGAACTGCGCATCCAACCGTGAGATGTAGAAGAAATAAAATAGTTAAAATACGCAAGTCGGCTCCTTTAGACTGCTAACGCCTCGCTTAACCGGCGTAAAATAGCAGGCTAAAATTAGCGACGAAGGAGCGCAAGCCTGCTGTTTTGCGTCCTTGGTTAAAGCGTTTGTTAGCTAGCAGCAAACACATATATGCGGCCTAAATAAATAAAGTGTACGGCAACAGCTATTGGTATAAGAAGCCAAATGAATTTGATATTTATACCTGACATAAATGCAAACCCAAGGATTGAGCAAAAGCCGCAGATTATAAATAAACGTAATTTAGCAAACGATAAAAAATACCTGCTTGGCTCTAGAATATGCATTAAAACAGAGATAAGCGCGAACATGCCCAGAAAGCCTCCAACCTCAATAAGTAGCATAACCAGTGCACCATAATAACCATCTAATATACCCATAATTGAGATGGGTATAGTAATTAAGCCTAGCCCTAACAGTATGACTAAAGGACCGAACCCAATTATGGCTTCAACAATGATCAAGAATTTGTATATTGGTCTCATTTGCTAGC
>NZ_VXCS01000006.1:0-227109 GCF_052850545.1 Pseudoalteromonas sp. 1181_04 | reverse complement strand
TTTGCAAGTTTTCTTCTTTTGGCTGACTAAAGTGCATTTATACAATTAGTCAATTTGAGTCTAGTTGCCCTTAAAATAGGTTGACGCTTTATCATAGTGAATTCCATGACCATCGTCTTTAATATGTATACCAGATAGTCCTATATCATCAGCATCTACTAAGACTTCGACTTTGTTGGCATCTGCATCTACTGCATTCCATACTAATTCAGATATAGCATTTAGAGCGTTGGCCTTGGATACCTTATCTAAATGATCTACCTGGACTTCTACTTGAATTTGCTTGTTCATAAACCTTCCTTGAAATTAAATTAGCTCTGTATTCAAGCCTGTGGCCTTAATTCTTGCGGTCAAATTTCGCATTTTACTGAACTCTGTGCCCTGACTTTGCTTTAACCCCATTTCCTCACAAAATTCTTTCGCCGTGATGTGCTTTAACTCATCAGCAAATTTAATCATTTGTAGGTGAAGCTCAGCCGTGTGCTGGTTACGAGGTGCTTCAGCAAAAGCCTGTTTTATTTGCTTGAAAATCGCTTTATTAGACATTGATAAGGATTAGATTTTAACCATTAAGCTAAATTAGCTAATTTAGCAATGATATGCAAAGACTATCGTCAGAGGGTCTCACTAGCGGCTATTTTATGATCGTGAATAAATGGCGTTTTTCTTTTTGCCTTTAATCAAATAGGAGTTCAATCACTGCAATTTTGCTTATTTTAATGAAAGCCATAACTAAAGCATCAAACTAAAGCGTTTTAGTTTTGATACAAAGCTTGGTAGTTTTTGCCTTTGTAAACAGGCTAAAAACTCTTCTTGCGTCATAGCTGGCTTTTTCAATGAACTTCGCTGTTGTTGGGCGGCTTTTACGCATGCGCTACTGTCTAGTTCGAACATATCACATAAAAATTCATCGGGGTGGATCGCTGTTAAACCGAGCTGCTCAAGTTCTTGTGTTGGGAAATCTTTTAAATTAAAAGTAATAATCGATTCTGCTTGGCCTTTAATGGCTGCTGCAACTACATGTCTATCATCTTGGTCGGATAAGCATAGTCCGTTAATTAAAGGCTCATAGCCTTCAACTAAACAATCAGGAACGTTAGCATTCATGAGCGTTTTGATTCTTTCAAGTGCTTTATGCTCAATACTTGGGTTGTTCTTAAGTAGGTTACGAGTCCATTCATCATGTATTTGCTCTGTCCATCGAGCTCGGAATAAACCTGTATTGGCTAAATACATCAAATAGCTACGAAGTGGAGCGGGGTACATAACACATGCATCTAAGATTACTGTATAGGATGACATTAATAGCCCATATCCATTTCTTGGTCTAAAGCTGATAATTCAGCAAGTGATGCTAAACGCTGCTCTTCTAAGCGCTGTTTATATTGCATAAGATCGGCAAAAGCGACTTTCCTACGATTTCCCGTGCGAGTAAATGGGATTTCTTGTGAATCAAGGAGTTTTATAAATGTTGGGCGTGACATATTTAGCATATCAGCACCTTCCTGTGTTGTTAGTTCTGCATGAATAGGGGTAATGCTAACGGAGTTGCCTTGCCCTAATTGAGTAAGTACTTCGATCATCATATTTAATGCGCTTGCAGGGATCGTTACTTCATGAGATTTACCTAGTTGATCAACCACATTAATTCTTTGCGCCTCACCATTGGCTTGTATAACAGCTGATAGCTCTTGGCTACCAAGCTTAGCGAGTGCTATTTCTTCAGCACTGGGTAATTTTGTAGCTGTGTTCATTTTTCTCTCTTACTATTGACGAGTACAAATTGTGCAATGACGTAAGTATCCGAAATATTCGCAACAATGTCAACATTCGAAATATTCGAAAATAAAACTAAAGACGATAAATAGCGCTTTATGCGCTTTTTTTGTGCCTGAAACTCTGTTAGCTTAAGTAACTCATTATTCTCTAAGGGATTAGTTATGCGCTTAATCACCGCTCTGTGTTTTTTTAGCTTTAGTATTTTTAGTTCTCAAAGTGCCTTGGCACAATCTAACACTAAACAACAAAGTACAGATTACTCTGTGCACACGCATACATTTAAATCGGCTGTTTTAAATGAAGAGCGCACAGTTACAGTGCAATTACCAAAGAGCTATCAAGCTGAGCCAAATAAGGTATACCCTGTTATATATCGCCTAGATGGAGCGGGTAATATACCGCTTGCCAGTGCTGTTATTGAGCGTTTACAAAATGATAATCGTGCGCCTGAGGTTATTATTGTCGCTATTGAAAACACTAATCGACTTAGAGATATGTATCCTACCGTGAACAAGGAGCCACAGGGCCCAGTTGGTGAAGGGGGCGGTGCTGATAAGTTTTTAGCGTTCTTTGAACAAGAGCTCATTCCTTTAGTTAATAAGAATTATCGTACGCATAATTATAAAGTGATTTCTGGCGCATCTGCGGGTGGTGTATTTGCGTTATATGCGTTGCAGGCCAAATCTGAGTTATTCCAAGCGCATATTGCTTATAGCCCTGCAGTTTGGTGGAACTATGGCGCATCGGTAAAAAGCACAAAGTCGTTTATAGCTAAAACGAAAGAGCTTAACAGTTACGTTTACATCAATATTGGCGAAGAAGCCGGCATCATGCGCGAAAGGTACGATGAATTGCAGCAAGCTATACAATCGCATAAAGTGCAGGGGCTACGCTTCTTTAGTGATGCGTTTGATGGTGTGTCGCATAACCTGACTTCCGTTGCTGGGGCATTTAATGCCTATCACAACTTATTTTTACCTAAACAAATGCCAATCAGTGCTTTAACTGACGATGTAGCGTCTATTGATGCTTATTATCAAAACTTATCTCAACAATGGGGTGAGCAGATATCGCCCCCAGATCGCGCTGTTAGATCACTCGGTTATAACTTAACGGGCAGCAAGCAGTTTACCCGTGCTATTGAGGTGTTTAAGTACAATATAAAAAACCACCCCAAATCAGTCGATGCGCTTTCAGCTTTATCTTATGGCTATGAAATACAAGGTGATACTCGCCAAGCTCTTGAAAAGGTGGAATCTGCTTTAGCGATTGCAGACGGCTCATACCCTTATGTAGATTACTTACAAGATACACGCATTCGGCTAGAAGCTCAGCTTAATAAAAACCTGTAATACAAGCAGGTACTTAATTTTTCGATATTTTATCGATAAAAAGTCCTATTATGCATCCAGTAGTTCTAAATGATTTTTTAAATTTTCAACGTTAAGTTATGAGCTAAGCTATCGCGACGATATTTACTCGGGGTCTGATTAAATAATTTTTTAAATGCGTAAATGTAAGCTGAATCAGAGGTATAGCCTAACTCTAATGCAATATCTTGAATCGACCTCTTTGAATCCAAAAGTTGTAAAGATAAAACGAGTCTTATATTTTGCCGCCACAATGAGAAAGATTGACTAAATTCTTTTGTGCAAACTCTCGATAAAGTGCGTTCTGATGCCCCTACTTTTTTAGCCCACTCTTTTAAAGTGAATGACAAATCAGGTTGTTGCTTAAGTTGTTTGAAAATTGCTAGCAGGCGTTTATCGGTTGGCAGTAATAAGGGGATGTCATAACTATTAGCCATGACAATTTGATCTCTGAGCACGAGTAATAAATGAGTAATATTAGATTCTGATTGTTGGCTCATTTCATTTTCAAACAAGAGCAATATGAGCTGTTTAATGAATGGCGTTACAAGGCAAGATTTAGCTTCACTTGCATACTCCACCCATACATCAGGATTAAGATAAACGGCTAAAAATTCAGTATTTGTAACTGCTACAGATTTATGAGACGTGTTTGCGGGTATGTATAGCATTGCATTATGAGGCACTATTATGCTTTTACCACCAATGCTTGATTGTAGTAAACCTTTAAATGGGAACACTATTTGATGCCATGGGTGTGAGTGAAAATCATCAACGTAACCAGCAGGCATATGAATTGTTTTTGTTATTAGCTGTTTATGAGTATAACTTTGGATTAGCTCGTTAGCTTGCATGGTGGCGGTTTATCGATGTTTTGTGTCTGTTAGTATAAAACGCATAGCTCTGATTTGGTATATCATCGTGAGCCTCTGTTATTTAAAAGGCAAAAAAATGCATATTCACTTTATTATCCATGAGTATTTTGAAGCGCCAGGTGCATACGAAACTTGGGCTAGAATGCAGGGTTATACTATTAGTTATTCTAAGGTGTATGAAGGTAGCCCTCTGTTAGATGCGATTAAAGATATTGATATTTTAATTGTAATGGGTGGCCCTCAAAGTCCTAATACAACAATTGAACAATGCCCTTATTTTGATGCAAAAGGTGAGCAAGCCCTAATCTTAAAAGCGATTGCTGCTGGGAAAATTGTACTTGGCGTTTGTTTAGGGGCTCAGTTGATTGGTGAAGCATTAGGTGCTCATTATGAACATAGTCCTGAGCGTGAGATTGGTAAATTTCCAATTACTTTAACACCAGCAGGTTTAGTGCACCCCTTGTTTGAGCACTTCGATAAAGTGTTAGAAGTCGGTCATTGGCACAATGATATGCCGGGGCTGACACCTGATGCAAAGATCATCGCATATAGCGAGGGCTGCCCAAGGCAAATCGTTGCTTATAATGAGCGAGTATTTGGTTTTCAATGTCATATGGAGCTAACTAAAGAGGTTGTAGCCTTGCTAATTGAGCATGATGATCTTAGTGAAACTGCAAAATACCGCTTTGTTGAGGAGCCAGAAGTATTACTTGCTCATGACTATGATGCTATGAACCAAAAGATCTATTTATTTTTAGATAAATTAGTAAATACCTATTAGCTCAAAAGTATGTGCTGCGCTGCCTGTTTCTATCGTTTTTCTCTAACCTGAAGTCAGATAGAGTTACTTTAGCCGTCGTGCTATGGTTTTTATTTAGCTAAATCAATGAACAACGTCGCTTCGTTCTAACTAGTGGGTCGAATATTTTCATCAAAGCCATTTTTAAAACCACTAACCCCTACAGAGTAGCTAATAAACGTGCCAGAAATACAGGCTTTTTTCGTCATGGCTACAATGTATATATGGCGATATCTGTCTAGCAAAATGATTTAGGTGAAGTACCCAAAATAAGTCCTAAACTAATAAGTAAGTCAGCCGATACAGAAATACTTGAATGCAGAACAACTAAAAAGGAACTTTTATGACTATTAACTTTAATATCCATCAAGCGGTAAGTCTTACTACCACAAATCAACCCAAAGCGCCGATAGCTCCTCAGCAGCAAGTGACAGATGCTAAAAAAGAGGTAGAGGCAGAACCAGAAGCGATTGCTGCATTTACTGGCGAAGCACAAAAAAGCTCACCCTATAGTGCGCTGCTTAATCCTGAAGGCTTTGATTTTAGTAATATGTCGATCAATGAATTCAAAGGGATAGTTGATGCGGTGAGAAAACTTGAGTCGGACACACAAAGAGCAAGCGGTAATACAGAAAGCCTCAGAGGAACATTTTGGGATGATGTTATGGGTGTAAAGGGCTCTCTTGAAGGGATCAACTTCCAGAACAGAGGTTTTTCTTCAAGTGATAAAATCGATATAACAGCATTTTTTGAACTTGGTGTTAAGGAAGCACAACAAATGCGAAAAGAGCACCCTCGCTCTTTTAGTAAAGTTGTTGGATATGCGCGGTCTGCTTTATCAACGGTAGAAAAATTAACCTCAGAATCTTTTATTAAAGAATATCAAGCAAAGGCCGTTGAGTTCTTAAAAAGTCAAGATACCCCATTGATAAAAACGCAGGCCTAGCATTGGTGTGAGCTTGTATGTCTTATTTTAAAGTAAATTAGCAAAAATGAACCGGGATCAACCAAAGCCGGCAGTTGTAAAAGAGGCATACTTTGGATACGTCGCAGCTCAACTATTGACCGAAAAAAGATATTTAGCTAGAATCCGCACTATTCAATTTTATAGTTATCTGTAATGTTTTACATCTTATTCAAGAACTTTGTCAGGAGGCTTTGCTCCGCGCACTATCACGATGAAGTGTTGCTCGGAGCTTGATGTTTTCTGAATCTTCATCAGGTATAACGTGATCCCTCTAAAATAAGGGAGGGGTAGTTGTATCTGATCATTACAGAAAAAGGCCGACGATGAACTTCATCGTCGGCCTTTTTTGTTTTTGATGGTTAGAAAAAATCATAAACAAAGTTTCGATGATTCTTGAAACGAGGGGCCGGTATGTCATATACCGCCCCTCGTTTTTTTGGTGTAAAAACAATGAGTTTATTAAATTTAAAAAGTGTTACTTACCACATTGGTGATAAAGCTTTATATCAAAATGCTGAGTTTACTCTTTTAGCTGGTGAGCATGTTGGTGTAACCGGTGCAAATGGTGTAGGTAAAAGCACCCTACTTAAACTGCTTCAAGCAGAGTTATTACCTGATGAGGGCGATATTATTTGGCAACCTGCAATTAAAATTGGCTATCTTGATCAGCATGCTCAAATGAATGATTTGCTCTCGGTATATGATTATTTGCGAACAGCATTTTCTGAGCTGTATTTACTCGAAGCGCAAATGTTAGATATTTATGCTTGCTCAAAAAAAAGTACTCAGCAAAGCCAGCTTAATCGAGCTGCAATGATCCAGACAAAGTTAGAAAGTCAGTCATTTTATGTGATCGATAATAAAATTAATGCTATGGCTGAAGGGCTCGGGATCACGGCATTTGGAATGCAGACTCAACTTGCTAAATTAAGTGGTGGACAGCGTCATAAGGTGATGTTGGCGAGGATATTATTACTTTTACCTGATGTGCTTTTGTTGGATGAGCCTACTAACTATTTAGATGTTATACATATTAAGTGGCTAACAGAGTACTTAAATGAGTTTGAAGGTGCGTTTATGGTGGTTTCACACGATCAAGCCTTCTTGAATAGTATCGCAACTAATATATGCGATATAGATAGACAAACTATCCGAAAATACAAAGGTAATGTGGCAAAGTCTATGGCTCAGAAAGCCAATGATGATGCGGCTTATATTAAGCAATACCAAGCTCAAAAAAAGCATATCGATAAGTTGGAGCTGTTCATTGCAAAAAATGGAGCTGGAGTGAATGCCAGCATTGCTAATGGGCGCAAAAAACAACTAACACGTATCGAACGGCTGGTGCCTCCTAAGCAAAATAAGCCAATAACGTTTATGTTTAGAAGCTCAACCTCTAATGCGCAAGAGATGCTTAAAACATTGGATCTGGTAATTGGTTACTCTAGGCCATTATTGCCAGCGATTTCTCTTACTATTATGCGTGGCGAAAAAGTGGTGATTACAGGTTTTAATGGTATTGGTAAATCAACGTTATTAAAAACCTTAGTCGGAGAATTAGCACCATTATCGGGAGTGATTGCATTATCACCTGTTTTGCAGTTGGGTTATTTTGAGCAAGAGTTGTATTGGTCTTATCCTGAAGCGACACCGGTAAATTTGCTCAAATCGGTGTGCGATGGGTTGGATGATAAGACCGCAAGAGAGCAGCTTGCGCGTTTTGGTGTGGCGGGGAAATTAGCAATACAGCCCATTGAATCGCTAAGTGGTGGTGAGCAAACTAAAGTAAAGCTATGTTGTTTAGCATTAAAACCGACTAATTTATTAGTGCTTGATGAACCGACAACACATTTAGATATGGAAGTAAAAGCTGCACTTAAACAAGCCTTGATGGAATACACTGGAACAGTGATTATCGTTTCACACGAGCAGAGCTTTGTTGCTGATTGGCCAGACCGAATAGTGGACATTCAATCTATTATTAATACCCAATATGCAGAAGTAGTGAAAGGTTAAATGCTATGTTATTAAAAATATTATTATTCTTTATTGCTTTTTTAGTGGGCGCGGATGAACTGATGCTAGGGCCAATCTTGATTCCAATCGGTAACGATTTAGGAGTTGAGCCAGAGCGGGTCACTTTATTTATTACAGCTTACAGTGTGGCTTTGGCAATGGTTGCACCTGTATTGGGAGCATTATCTGATCGCCATGGTCGTTTGTGGGTGCTATTACCTGCGGCATTGCTATTTGGTGCTGCGTCGATTGCGACCGGATTAGTAGATACATTTGAATGGGGATTAACGACCCGAGTACTTACAGGGCTTGCCAGTGCAGGTATGCTACCTATTGCCTTTGCAATTGCCGCTGATTCTTCAGGTGCAGATGCTGTAAAACGGATTGCTTGGGTTCAAGCTGGCCTTACTCTGGGTATGATAGCGAGCCCTGCAGTGGGAGCTATTTTAGCTGAATGGCTTTCTTGGCGCGCTGCATTTATCGTTCTTGGAGTTTGTGCTTGGTGTGTAGCTGCTTTACTTGGAATACTAGCTGCTAACAAATTACCAGTTGAAAAGGTGAGTCCACAAAACATAAGTAAAGAGCAACCTGTTAAAATATGGGCGATTCCAGGTGCGGCAGGCGCCTTGCTTGCTATGTGCTTTGGTCTCGGTGGCGGTATTGGTTTGTTTAATCTTATTGGCCAGCACTTACGTGACAGCTTAAATGTATCAATGTGGTTAGTGGGGAGCTTATATGCCATTTTGGGGGTAATAAGTGTGATTGGCAATATGTTGATGCCCCGTTTGATGCAGCGTTTTGGCAATGGACGTCAAATAATGAGAGTTGCTTTGATTGTATGTTTGCTTGTTAGTGTCGGGTTTTATTCTTATCCCACAGAGCATTGGGCTATTCTGCTTTTGTTGTTAGCGTTTTGGTCGATGGCAGGTGGGATCGGATCGCCGGCCTTACAAAGCTATATCGCTGAATTATCGGTAACTCATCGTGGCGTATTAATGTCTATGGGAATCACCATGATGCATATTGGTGTCGCTATTTGGTCTGGAATCGCAGGGTTTGCTTACAGTTTTGGAGCAATAGGAATGGTAATTCTTGCTACCTTATTATTCGGAATGGCCATTGTCGTGTTGCGCCCTATTAGCAAAGCCCAAAAGTAAGCATGATATTCGCTGGAGTTAACATAAATAAAGATCAATAAACTTAATCCAGCTCCGCTCTAAAGGGGCTGGAATTTCAAATTACTGGCTTACAGATTTTATTTTGCAGCAAAGCTTGGGAACATAGCCAAATACTTTGTTTAAAAAGATTATTCTAAACATAATAATAAAAGCGCGGGATAAATCCGAGTTTACAAAAATCACAAACCTGCTCGTAATTTGTAGCTCGAAGCGCTCAGCTGTTACCTAAACTACATTTAAATCACTAATCTCTACTTAACGGGCAATAAATACGCTAAAATTGCAGGCTATTTTTAGTAATGAGCCCGCACCTTTTATGACCTCAGCCGCAAATCCTAGTAATTTCAACGAACTTGGCCTTATCCCAGAGCTAATTGCTCGATTGTCTGATCTTGAATACACCCAGCCTACGCCGATTCAGGCAAAAGCAATTCCAAGTATTTTGGCGGGCAGTGACTTAATTGCAGGGGCGAATACCGGCTCTGGTAAAACAGCGACCTTTGCTTTGCCTATGCTACAAACCCTATTTTTAGAGCAAGGCGCTAAAAAAGCAGCGAGTAAAGGTAACTTTGTAACGGGGCTGATTTTAGTGCCAACGCGAGAGCTGGCAACGCAGGTGGCTGATAGTGTTAAGTCGTATTCTGCAAATTTTAATGGCGCAATAAAAACCGTTGCGGTGTTTGGTGGGGTGTCGGTTAATACGCAAATGCAGGCATTACGTGGCGGCGCCGATATTATCGTGGCAACCCCTGGGCGGTTACTTGATTTGATTTCAAGTAATGCGATTAAGCTCGATAGAGTCAGCACCTTAGTGCTTGATGAAGCCGATCGCTTATTAAGCTTAGGCTTTACCGAAGAGTTGGCTAATTTATTAGCGCTTATGCCTGCTAAAAAGCAAACCATGTTGTTTTCTGCGACTTTCCCAGAGCAAGTTAAGCAATTAACCCAAGAGCTGTTAACTAATCCGGTTGAAATACAAGTTCAAAATAAAGACGAAAGCACCTTAGTACAGCGCGTATTTACGGTTAATAAAGGCGAGAAAACTACGGTTTTAGCGCATTTAATTAAACAGCAGCAATGGCGCCAAGCACTGATTTTTGTAAACGCTAAAAAAGATTGTGAGCACTTAGCCAGTAAGCTCGAAAAACGTGGCGTTAACGCGCAAGTATTCCATGGCGATAAAGGCCAAAGTGAACGTACTCGGGTAATCGAAAAGTTTAAAGATGGCGAAATAGAAGTACTAATAGCCACGGATATTGCCGCCCGTGGTTTAGATATTGCCAAACTGCCAGTAGTGATTAACTTTAACTTACCGCGTAGCCCTGCTGATTACATGCACCGCATTGGCCGAAGTGGCCGTGCTGGTGAAGTAGGTTTAGCGTTATCACTGATTGATTATGAAGACTTTCATCACTTTAAAATTATCGAAAAGAAAAACAAACTACGCCTAGAGCGTGAAGAAGTAACAGGCTTTGCCGTAAACCAAGCCAACCTTGATGCCGCCGAGGCGCTTAAAAATGACAAGCCAATGGCCAAGCCTGAAGGTACTGGTAAGAAAAAGAACAGAAATAAAGCCGATGATATAGATGATGTATGGAGCGGCTGGCGAGGCAAAGGTAAGTAATGCCAAAATAGTTAAATACATAAGCATAAGTGGGTAAGCTACTGTTGCTTATGTATGGCCTTTAATTGCTGGAGTTCTTTACATTTTCTAATGCAAAAAGTTATTATTAGCGTTTATTGACGAAACATTGCATTTAAGGTGAGTAGTAGACCTTGGCTTCATTTCCTTTTCAAACCTTAGCACAAGCCGTTGAGACTTATTATGGTGAGCTTGTAAAACACATTCGCTTGCGTGCGGGTTCTGTTGACGTTGCAGAGGAAGTCGTTCAGGAAACATGGCTACGTGCTGTTAATACGCATATTGAGTTACCCAGTAACCCAAAAGCTTACTTATATCGCATGGCTAGTAATCTGCTGGTAGATCAATTTCGTCAACAACAAACAGCCCAGCAGTGGCAAGCGCAAATAGTGTCGCCTCAAGAGCAAAGGCAATGTGAGCAAGTCGCTTGCCCTTCCCCTACACATACTGATGTATTAATTTCTAAACAACAACTCGCTGTATTAGAGCAGGCCATAGCCGAATTACCAGACAAATGCCGAGAAGTATTTATACTGTATCGCAGGCAAGGACTAACAATGCGAGAAATATCGCAGATATTGGGTATCAGTATTAAAACGGTTGAAAAGCACATTGCAAAAGCTATGGTTCATTGTCGTCAATGCTTGCGAGAGGCGGGGCGACAGGTTTGAGTTTTTTTATTTATTCACCCATTTTAACGATTTTTAACTACGCATTTATCAAGTTGGTCAACCAAGTAAAAGTTATTTTTATAATAAACTTTCTGATTGGTATTTGCTTTTTGTTAAGTTGTATTTTTGTAAGGCTTAATCAGTATGGTTGAGATGGCAAGTAAGTATACAGCTGAGATACCGGAGGCTATCTTAGAGCAAGCTTCAGTATGGCATGCCCGCATGCACGACAGTGATCTTCAAGAATCACAAGGCTGTCAGTTAAAAGCACAGTTCAATACTTGGCTACTTGCAGACCCTTTACATCGGGTAGCATACGATGATATGAGTTCGTTATGGGATGTACTGACGCACTCGGAACTATCTGAAAACGATTTAATATTAGAGCCAACCGTTCAAAAAACCTTCATTAAGCGTGTATCACGGCCATTTTATGCAGCCGTTGCAAGTGTTGCGCTTTTTGTTGCTATAGCAGGTGTTGGTTGGCAACAAAACTGGCCGCTGCGCTTACAAAGTGACTATTACAGTAACGTTGGTGAGCAAAAAGTTGTGCAACTGGATGATAATAGCGAAATTATCCTTAATACTAATAGCGCAATTAAAGTTAATTATACCAAACAGTTACGGGAAGTGGTATTGCTTCAAGGCGAGGCTAGATTTAATGTTGCTAAAAATAGTGAACGCCCTTTTGTGGTAAATACAACACAAGGGACGGTCACTGTTACTGGCACTCAATTTAATGTTAGTTTGTATAGCGACTCAGCCACTGTCAGTCTGTTTGAAGGAAGCGTTGCACTGACGTCGAATCAAGCTAGAAAACTTAGGAAAAACTTATCTGCAAATCAACAAGCTAAGCTTTTTTCAACGGGCATTGGCGCCGTTAGTGAATTTGATGCAGCAGTGGTTAATGCTTGGCAGCGTGGGCAGCTTGTTTTTTATAGCGCTGCGCTTAGTGAGGTTGTTGCTAAACTGAATCGTTATCGTAAAGGGAAAATAATTATTACTGATGATTCAGTTAATAATTTGCAGATTAGTGGTGTGTTTTCTATTAATGACCCCGATGCTGCGTTGGAAATGATCACTGAAACCTTAGCGTTAAAACAAACTCGCCTAACTGATTATTTAGTCAT
Organism: Pseudoalteromonas sp. 1181_04; assembly: GCF_052850545.1. NCBI lineage: Bacteria > Pseudomonadati > Pseudomonadota > Gammaproteobacteria > Alteromonadales > Pseudoalteromonadaceae > Pseudoalteromonas > Pseudoalteromonas sp. 1181_04. The sequence continues at coordinate 214,682 of NZ_VXCS01000006.1, read as the reverse complement.
GTTGCACTAAAGAACCTGAACTTCGAATAATAAATTTATCTCCGGCTTGAGAGTAAAACGAATATTAATACAATAAATTAATGTGTGAGTGAATAACTTGACTAAAGATCAGGTTAAATAAGCGTTAGTTTTTCTCCTCTTTCTTACCTTTCAAATAGCGCACACCCTAGTTAAATTCTTTCTGGCTGTAATAGCTGCATAATTTTTTTTAACCGCACTGGGGGAAAGTGTGAGTGAGATACGTCTTAATTATAGGTGTAAATTATTCGTATTACTTTTACTAAAGGGCGCTTAATGGATTTTCGTGTTAATAAACGTATTGGGTTGTTTTCAATACTAACCTTGGCGTTCATAGCCAGTCATTCACTGCAGGCTAATACTGCAGTTAAACCGCAAGTTGAAAATACTGCTCACCAGCACGCAGCACGCTATCAATTTGATCTTGAAGCTAAAGTATTGTCAAAGGCTATTACTGATTTTTCTGCTATTACTAACGTTCAGGTTTTATACACGGGGATACCGACAGCACAGTATATGTCTGCTGAAGTTAAAGGTGATTTGACCCCAGCTCAAGCGCTTAATGTTTTATTGTCTGGCACTAATATACGTTACCGGTTTGTCACTACAAATGCGGTAACGTTAGAGAAAGTAAAGGCCAAAACTAACAGTCAGCCGTTGTCTTTAGGGCCAATAACGGTAACGACTGCTGCAGGATATTCTCAAGAAATCAAAAATTCACCGGCAAGTATTAGCGTGCTTTCAAATGATACTCTGGAAAAGCGCCCGTTTAGTTCTTTACAAGATATTACTAATGAAGTGCCAGGTGTTAACGTTGTTGGCTCAGGTGCTAATAGTGGTATATCAATTAGGGGCATGCCTAAAGGGTACACATTGGTATTGGTTGACGGAAAACGCGTTCGCTCAGAAACAGCTAACCCAAGAGAATTAAATAATGAAGATCTAGATAGCAGTTTCATACCACCGGTATCAGTTATTGACCGTGTTGAGGTTGTTCGCGGGCCCATGAGCTCGCTATATGGTAGTGATGCTATGGGTGGGGTAATTAATATTATTACCAAAAAAACGCCTGAAAAATGGGGCGGCAGCGTAGGGTATGGCTTTCAAGCGCCTGATAGTGGTGTGATGTCGAATAAACGCCAAGCGGATTTTTACTTATCTGGGCCGATTATTAAAAACACTATGGGTGTTTCTTTATGGGGTAGTGAAATACTGCAAGATGAGGATAAATATTTAGGCGGTTACCAAGAATCTCAAAAGCGTACTTTAGGCGGTAAGTTAAACCTTATAGCCAATCAAGATACCGATTTAACATTTGATTTTTCAACCTCAAAGCAGCGTTATACCAGCAATCCTGGTGGCGTGTTAAAACAAACAAGTCGGTCCGCTGTTGATCGAGAGTGGACACGAGACTCTTGGGGTATAACCTACAATAAGCGTTTTGAGCTGGGTGATTTAGAAGTCAAATATTACCAAGAAAGTTATGAAAGATATCGTTATCCAAAAACTTACGAATTTACCACAAGTTCGGAAAATAAAGTTGCCGATGCGCGCTTTTTAACCGGTTTTGGTCGTCACCTTATAACTACGGGTTTGCAGTGGACTAACGATGAACAAGCCAATAGTGATTTGGGCGGAGGTCATTCAGGTAGTTTTGGCACAAGAAAGGTCACTGATTGGGCTATTTTTACTGAAGATGAGTGGGAGCTTATTAGCCAAAAGTTATATTTAACGTTAGGCGCTCGATTAACTGACAATGAATTTTTTGGCAAACATACTTCCCCACGTGCTTATTTTGTTTTTAATTATAGTGAAAACTTAACTTTTAAAGGCGGTATTGCAACGGGCTATAAAAGTCCAAAAATCACTCAAATTGATGAAACTACGGGCTCATCACGCGGCGGCGGTAATGATCAATTTGTGATCATGGGTAATCCAAACTTAAAACCAGAAAAAAGCACCAACTATGAGGTTAGTGCTATGTATAACAACAATAAAAACCTGAGTTTTGGCACAACTTTTTTCTACAACGATTTCACCAATAAAATACTCAGCACGCAATCTTACTACTTTAGTGATGGCAATGACGGCATTATTGCAGCGTATTGCGACTCTGGGAGTGTCGGTTCGCAGGAATGTCCAGCTTGGGCTACGTGGCTTAATGCTGATGGAGCAACAATTCAAGGTATTGAGTTAGAGGGAAATTGGGATATAGCTGAAAAGTTGGCGCTGAAAATTAACTATACCTATACCGATTCTTCCATAGATGCCAGTAATGTTGTTATTAATACACCTGCAGGCGCGCGCCCTTTTGGCGATACTCTGGCGCAATTAGATGGTAATTCGTTAGTTGGTGTTCCTGATCACACCGGTTCCGTTGTCCTTAATTATTATCCAACCGATAAGTTATCTAGTTACATAAGAGCGAATTATGAAGGGCAAATTACCCGAGTTGATTTTGATCGTAACTCGGTTGATAAAAGTGAAAAAGATTTAGCGACTTTAGATATTGGATTGAGTTATGACGTTAATAAGTGGCTTAGTCTAAATTTCACAATTGATAATTTTACAGATGCAAAGCGTTTTAAAGTACGTGAAGACACTGGCGCTTTTAGGTTTTCAGAGCGTGGACGTAGTTACTTCATGAACATGAAAGTGTTGTTTTGATTACGGCTTATAGCGAATTGGAAAAATGATTATGGCTGTAAGCTTTTTAAACACTCCATCTTTTTTATTGAATATGCCATGTGACGTTACTTGCACATTAACAACGACATGGTTTAGAGACTGGTTGATTAATTGGTCTTGCGCATGAGTAGAAAAGCAGTAAACGCAAAGCTTAACATACGAGTAAGAATGGGTCCTGTTCATACATGGGTGGGGCTGATTTTAAGTGGGCTTATTTTTGCAATATTTTGGACTGGCACTTTGTCTGTATTTGACAAAGAAATAGACCGCTGGATGATGCCAGATACTCGCATTAACTTAATGAAAGTGACATCTTCGTTATCGGTAGATAAAGATATTATTCAGCCATTGAGTGAGCAGCAAAATGGAGCTGCTTACTGGACAATTGTGTTACCGCGTGAGCGTATACCATATGTAATCAAAGCGGCTTCATATAAAAAGCCTCGTCGCCATGTTCGGGAGTATTTTCATCCAGTTACGCTTGCACCATTAACAAAAGCGAATAGACCTAATGCTAGTAGTTTTATTTACCCTTTTCATCATAACTTGACGCTGCGTAAAGATGATTTAGGTGCATGGCTGGTAGGGGTTGCAAGTATTGCAATGCTCTGTCTGTTAGTTTCAGGCATTGTTATTCATCGGCGAATATTTACCGATTTTTTTTCTTTACGTTTATTTCGTAAGTTCAGCAGAGCTAATTTAGATCTGCACAATTTAACTGGTGTTGTGTTACTACCATTTACTCTTGTTATAACTTTGTCAGGGTTGATTATTGTACAACAAGTCTATTTTCCTCAATTAATTAGTCGCGTTTATCAGCAAGCTATTAGTGTTGAGAATAGTAATAAGGTCGCGAATGAAAAAGATGCTCAGCGTTTATTTTCAGCAAAGGTGCTAGGTCATATTCGTGAGTCTGCCAGCGGAGAAAAAGGCCATTTTGCCTCCATTGAACAGATGATTTCAGAGGCTGAATCAGATTGGGGTAAAGGAGGTGTTTATTTAGTACGAGTAAATCATCCTGGTGATACTAATAGCTCTGTTGTGTTTAGAAGACATAGCGATGATTCGGTTACAAAAAGTAATGATCATAAGCGTTTTAATACTATGACAGGAGAGCCAAAAGGGTCATTTACTGGCTCGCAAGCTGTTGGCATTTGGAACTTTATAAGTGGCATGCACTATATCCAATTTGATCATTGGCCACTTCGTTGGTTGTATTTTTTTGCTGGTTTAGGTAGCTGTTTATTAATTGCTACGGGCTTAGTGCATTGGACCACCGCGAGTAATAAAAATAACCTAAACCCTCCTCTCAATGTCGCTCTAATGAATGCACATAATATTGCGGTTATAACCGGCATTATTGCTGCAACAGGTGTGTTTTTACTTACTAACAGAGTAAGGGATATATCCCCATATTTGGATGCTGTTATGGGAGATAAAGCTGAAATATATGCATTTTTCAGCGTTTGGTTACTTAGCTTGTTGCATGCTTTGCTAAGTGTTTTACAAGATAGATCATATGGATACTTAAGGGCTTGGACACAGCAATGTGGATTTATTGCTGTTGTTGCTGTTTTTGCCGTTATTTTAAACTGGGTGGGAACAGGGGATGGCCTTATTAAAACAGTGTTTACAGATACTTACTGGCCTGTAGCGGCTACAGACTTGGTGCTACTAATCTCGGCTGCCAGTGCTTTTTGGACTAGCGTAAAGTTACGAGCTCATTATCAAGAGAGGTTTTGAAGAATTTTATGATGCACATCGGATTAATCGCGTCGTTTGTCTGTGCCTATGTTGGTTTTAGTTGTTGGGCTATTAGTCAAACTCAGCATTGGCGTACTGTTATTGGTGGACCCTTTCCAAATCAAGGTACGGTCAGAGCACAGCGTTTTATTGGAATTTTTATGGTGGCATTGTCATTAATTTTAGCGGTGTTTAATGATGGCTTTAGTTTTGGCGCGTTGGTATGGGTTTTAATATTAAGTTTGGCGGCGACTTTAGTCGCATTTTCTTTGGTGTGGTGCCCACGTTTATTGGGCTATATCAACAAAGTTATATCGTACTTTTATTTTGATAACACAGTGGAAAAAACCAATAAACCGTAATGTTATTTTTATTTTTAGGTGAAAAAAATGGTCGTAAAAGGCTCAGTGTTAACTGATCTAAATAATCGCGTTAATCACACTATGGCTGTTTATAAATGGCTTTATAGTATCAGTATGGTGGTGCATTCAATTGTTATTTGCTTGCTTTGTTATATTAGCAGCTCGCAGCTTGTCAATATTACGGGGGCAGTACTTTTTCATTTAGGTATGGTGTGGACTGATGCTGTTGTTGTTGCAAGTATGACAGGCTTTATCTACTTACCGGTTATTTTAATGTGGGCTTTTTCTCGCGGAAATACGTTATTAACCTGGGTAAATGTGATCGGCTTTACGGGTATAACCTTTGTTGCAGCTTGGTTAGCTGGGGCGTTGGTATGAAAACCGGGTTTAGATTTAACATGAGTGTCTTGCATACTTGGGCTGGGTTGCTGTTAAGTGGTTTACTGTTTGCTATTTTTTGGACCGGCACGCTATCAGTATTCGATAAAGAAATAGATCGCTGGATGATGCCGCAAACGCGAATTAATATGGATACAGCACCTAAATTATCCGTTGATCGCGATATTGTTCCTCTACTCAATACTCTCTCTGAGGGAGCTACGGCATGGAGTATCGTACTACCTTCTGAGCGCAAGCCCTTTTTAGCGTTGGGTTATGATACCAAAGAGTCACATATAGCTAAGCGAAATAGTTTTCACCCTGTGACGTTAGAGCAGCTTCCTGCATCGAATACGCGAGGTGCAAGTCGCTTTATTTATCCATTTCACCATAATCTTACGTTACGCAAAGGCAATATTGGTGCTTGGCTGGTGGGTATTGCAAGCATTGGCATGTTGTGCCTTTTAGTCTCAGGAATAGTGATACATCGTAGATTATTTACTGATTTCTTTTCCTTTAGAGTGTGGCGTAGTTTTAGCCGAGGTAACCTTGATGCGCATAACCTAACCGGCGTTGTACTATTACCTTTCACCTTAGTTATTACTTTGTCAGGATTAATGATTGCGCACTTAATTTATTTTCCTAAAGCGCCCGATGCCGTATATGAGCAAATGCACCCTCAAGCAGTACATACTCAGAAAACTCCAGCTAAGGAAATTACGCGCTCACGCCAAAAAATCGATAGTAAAAGTAAAGCTCCTAAAGCCAAAGAAGGCGCAGGTAATTCGCCTGCAAGGCGGCGTTTTATTGGTGAGTCACAAGGGCGAGTTACCCCTAAAGCGTCCGGCGAATTTGCAACGATAACATCTATAGACCCTTTAATTACTGCCACTGAGGAAGAGCTGGGGCATGGTGCTGTTTATATGGTGCGGGTAAGTAATCCTGCGGATGCAGAAGGTGTGATTGCGCTTCGCTTAAGTGGTGACAAAAGTGTGGCACAAAATATGGATAACCGACGGTTCTCTGTTGCAACAGGTGCAGAGCTAGAGCACTTCGAGTCGTCTTCCGTTACTAATGTGTTTAATTTTGTAGCGGGTATGCATTATGTGCAGTTTGATCATTGGCCATTACGCTGGTTTTACTTTGTTGCAGGGCTTGGGGGATGTGTTTTGATAGCCACTGGACTATTACATTGGACACAGGCACGCAATCAAAAACATGACGGCACACGTTTTAGCATCTTTTTTATGAATGTACATAACCTGAGCGCAGTTATGGGCATTATTATCGCAACGGGGGCTTTTTTAGTAGCTAATCGACTATTTAATAACTCAGTGCAATTTGCAGGTGTTTTAGTCCGTGACCTTGAAGTATATGTGTTTTTTAGTGTGTGGATGTGTTGTTTATTTCATGGCGTGATCAGAGTGCTCATAAATAAGCGCAGTGGTTATATCAAGGCATGGACTGAGCAATGTTGGGCAGTAGCTTTTATTGCCATTGCAGCGGTTTTATTGAACTGGCTCACCACCGGAGACCACATAATTAAAACTTTATTTACAGATGCTTACTGGCCAGTTGCAACAATTGACTTGTTGCTAATTAGTAGTGCTGCACTCGCAATTTTTGCAGCGCGAAAGTTATCAGCCAATCTCGAATTAAATATCGGTAGTTAAGTAGTTGTAATCATTCTTGCTTGCCTAGCGGTAGGTAAATAAAAAATTGATAAAATTAAAAGTTGAGGCAGTTGATGAAATTAAAATTCTTTTTGATCATATTTGTACTATTTATATTTCCATTTACCTGTTCATCTCAGGAGTCAGCCAGTGTAGATAATAGCCAAGTTATTTCCGCAATTAATAATGAAACTAGTGTCAGTGAGGCTGCACCTTTAGAGTTTGATTCAGCTTTAGCTGATATAACAAAAGATGTGGGAGAAAATAAAATAGCTGATGCTGAAGTTATGAGCGCACCCTCTTGGTACAAAACGACTATAGAGCTTTTAAACACAGGGGGAGCAGTCGTATACATACTGTTGTTGATGTCGGTAATCGCATTAACCATTGTTTTAATAAAGCTTATACAGTTTCAAAAAGCACATATTTGGCAACGGCAATTCGCAAAGCGTGTACTTGTTTTATGGCAGCAAGGAAAATGTGAAGATGCACTTAATTTAGCTAATAGACATCCAAACCCAATAACTCTTGCAATGGCGCGTGCGTTTAGGGGGATTACACACAATGTTGCCGAGCCTGCGGTACGTGAAGACGTTCTTAGGTTTGGTAGTGATACGCTGTTTCGCTTAAGACGTGGCTTTCGTCCATTAGAAGTGATTGCTTCTTTGTCGCCATTGCTTGGTCTATTAGGTACTGTGTTGGGTATGATTTCTGCGTTTCAGCAACTAGAAGATGCAGGTAATAAAGTGAACCCTGCTATTTTATCTGGTGGTATTTGGGAGGCGCTACTAACAACGGCTGTGGGGTTATGTGTGGCTATACCTGTGGTGGCATTATTAAATTATTTAGAGCGTCAAGTAGACCACTTAGCCCACGAAATGGACAACTTATTAACACAAGTATTTATTACTGACTTGTCGCAGCAGGGATGTGAAGCTTTATATCAGGGCAACGCACAGCAAAAGAGTGTAGTGTTTTCGCAGGTCAACACGATGCAGGCTGAGCATGCAAAAAGCGTATAATCAATTTCCAACACTATCAGCTAAACAAGCAAAACGAAAAACGTTGGTGAGCCTGACGCCGCTAATTGACGTGGTATTTATTTTGCTCATATTTTTTATGTTAGCTTCGAGCTTTACAAAATGGCATAGCGTTGAAGTAAATAGTAGCAGTAATACAGGGGGGTCTTTAAAAACAGATTTACCCCCGTTTTTAGTGCAAGTTGCCACCGATAAATTGTTACTTAACAACAACGAAATTGCGCTAAGTAGTTTGTTAAAGAAAGCCAAAGTAAAGCCGAGTGAACAAGCAATAATTCTACAACCTTTAGGTGACACTCCGGTGCAGGCATTGATCGACATTTTAGATGTATTAAGTGAGCAAAGAATAGCGCCTCTACAGCTAGTTCAAGACCCAACATGGCAGGTAAATAATCAAACTGAGATAAGCGCCAATATGCCTTTGGAGTTACATTAATGCATTTCCCTGAGCGACGACCTGATCAAACAGAAGAACGTATTTTACCGCTAATTAATTTAGTCTTTTTATTACTTATTTTTTTTATGATCGCAGGCAGTTTAAGCGCAACAGAGCCATTTGATATTACTCCTCCCACTTCGAGTAGTGAAACAGCAAAAGATGCAGAGACAATTGTTGTGTTAATGAATAAGAAAGGTCATTTTGCTCTAGATAATCAGCCGTTATCAGAGCCGGATTTACTTGCCAAGATTACAGATATTATTAAGCGTAGTCCTAACACTGTGATCACTATAAAAGCTGATGCAGATCTTGTTGGAAATCATCTAGTAAGCTTTACACATGGCTTATATAGTATAGGTGTCAAAAAATTACAATTATTGACTGAGCAGGCGCAGCAATGAAAGATACAGCTTTAAAGTTAGGTGTATGGGCTTGGTCTGGTGCAATTTTACTTGCAGCTTTAGTACATTTAATTATATTTTTTTTAATTTTTTATTCGCCATCCATTGCCTTGCAAAATAGTACGCAAGCTAGTGCTAAATTAGGAATAGAGATTTCGTTAGGGCCACAGTATATTGAAAAAAATGACCTGATTAGCTCCTCGGTAAGCACTGAAAATAAAGAAAAGACCGAGCCTAAACCAGAGCCTAAACCGGAGCCTAAACCGGAGCATAAACCGGAGCCTAAACCGGAGCCTAAACCGGAGCCTAAACCGGAGCCTAAACCAGAGCCTAAACCAGAGCCTAAACCAGAGCCTAAACCAGAGCCTAAACCAGAGCTTAAACCGAAGCCTAAACCAGAGCTTAAACCAGAATCTAAGCCCCTAGAGAAACCAGCCCAAGGTGCAGAGGGTGCAAGCTTAGCAATAAATGCAGAGAGCGTTGTCTCTAGTAATAAAAAAGTTGCAACGAATACGCAAAGCTCCCCCCTTAACAAGGGGGCTATTAATGCTAGTTTTGCAAACAAAAAAAACTATGCAACGACCTTATTAACATGGCTAGAAAAGCACAAAGAATACCCAAGAATAGCTAAAAGTAGACGCCAGCAAGGCACTGTAATCGTATACTTTATAGTTGGTCGTGACGGTATGATCGTCACAAGCCGCATAGAGCAAACATCGGGTTACCCAGCACTGGATGATGAAGCCCTCAAAATGTTACAACGCGCACAGCCATTACCCGCCATACCAAATGGTATCGCAGGCAATAATCTTGAGCTTGTTGTACCTGTTGAGTTTTTTATAAGGTAACGGCTTTTAATTGCCAAGGTATCAATGAGTTTAAATAGAGCCGAGTGCAAAAAGGTATTAAAGTAATGTTATAGCGTTATCTAGCGCTAAGTAAAAATCAGTGATGAAAAAGCCGACAAAAGTCGGCTTTTTCAATTATTTAGCGGTTACTTATAAAACGCTTCTACTGTGCCTTTTACTTTCATAAGTAATGGCTGGCCGCGGCGGTCTAGTGCTTTAGGTGCGGCTACTTTGATCCAACCTTCACTGATGCAGTACTCTTCAACGTCAAAACGCTCTTTGCCGTTAAGTGTAATGCCGATTTCATGCTCGAATACTTCTTCTACATAAAATTTGCTACGTGGGTTGATCGAAAGTTGATCTGGTAATTCTGGTTTATTTGTATCAGTCATAATTGTGATCTGCATTGAATATATTGTGTGCCATTGTAGGCAATACAGGCCTTAGGCTCAATATACTGATCAAAATAAATTAACTGCACAGTTGCTTTGATTGCTTAATACAGTGGCTAATTATTTCGTCACGAGTGACATCTTTGTCAAAGTAATAATCAAAGCGCATAGTGAGGTTAGTCGCTTGCTCTTGCTCAGGCCAATGCCATTTACGAACAAGTTGCAGAGTAGCTGACACCATAGCATTTAGGGTTGGTATTATTTTTTATTAAATTGAACGTTATATTGTATCACTGCTTTGCAATTATGTTATATTATATCCAAACAAGACTAGCAATCATTAAAGTGGATCATGAAGTACTCAGCATTAACTCTTGCCTTTGCAGCACTCTCTTTTGGCTCTAATGCCACAGAATCAGATATAGAAACCATCACAATTGCACATAAACAAGCCTTTAGAGGAGATATTCCTGTTAAAGAGCTGCCGCAGTCAATTACCACATTAAGTAAAGAAATGATGGTTGATAATGGCATCACTAAATTCAGGGATGCACTTGATTTTTCTGCCAGTATTTCTCGCAAAAATAATGGTGGGGCATTGTGGGATAGCTACTCTATAAGGGGGCTATCGGGTAATGAAAATATGCCATCAGGCTATTTAATTAATGGCTTTAGTGGTGGGCGAGGTTTTGCGGGCCCACGTGATGTATCTAACATTGAATATATTGAAGTGTTAAAAGGTCCTGGTTCTGCACTCTATGGTCGCTCTGAACCAGGCGGTACAATTAATATCATTACTAAAAAACCACAGTTCTATCAGCAAGGCCAGTTAAAAGCTGAACTTGGCAGTGAAGATCATAAACGTGTGCAAGGTGATTACACTAACGGCCTAACTGAAGATATTGCATTTCGAATTAATGGTGCATGGCAAGATAGTGACAGTTTTCGAGATCACGTACATCATGATAAGTTTGTGATCACGCCTTCGGTGTATTACAGCATCAATGATAAATCGTCATTAACGTATGAGTTTGAGTACGTTGACCAGCAGCAAATGTATGACCGAGGTATTGTTGTACTTAACGATAATTTTGACACCGTACCTAGAAGCCGTTTTTTAGGTAACCCTAATGATGCGCCAACTAAAGTGCACTCTCGCGGACACCAACTTAATTATGACTATGACTTTAATCGCGACTGGTCACTCTTATTGGGCGCTAACCATCGTACCGCTACGTTAACAGGTTTTTCGTCTGATGCTGAACTATCTCCTTCAAGACAGACTTTGTCTTTAGATAATCCTATGCTTACGCGTCAACACCGTTATAGAGATTATTACTCTGATGATTTGTCAGTACGCGCAGAATTAAGTGGTCATTTTGATCTTGCTGATATCACTAACCATGTTTTGATTGGTGTTGATGGGTATGACTATGAGCTTCGCACTGGGCTTTATCGTTATCGTGGTGGTAAAGATACGTACACATTAAATATTTATCAGCCAAACTACAGTGAAGGGCAAGGCCCCGATGTTGCGCAACTGTATGAAAACAATGAAAAGCAAAAGGCATACGGTATTTATGTACAAGATCAGTTAGACCTTACCGAGCGTTTTAAATTAATGCTGGGATTGCGGTTTGATGAAATTGAGCAGAATATTTTCGAGACTAAGTCAGGTGTTGCTTCAGATAGCACGATGAATCGACTTAGCCCACGGCTAGGCATGGTATATGAGCTAAATGATGCGATTAACCTTTATACCAGCTATTCCGAAGGGTTTATACCTTTAAGTGGTACTGACGCTCAGGGTAAATCGTTTGGTTTTGAAGAAAGTGATTCCTTTGAAGTGGGTGTGAAGTTCGGCTTTGACAACGTTAGCGGTACCATCGCTTTATTTGATGCTAGCAAAGGCAACATGTTGGTGGCTGACGATAAGGGTTATTCAAAACCTATTGGTAAAGTAACCAGTAAAGGTATTGAGGTTGATCTGACTGGTAGTTTAGGTGAAAACACTCAGTACACACTTTCGTATGCTTACGTAAAGGCTGAAACAGCCAAAGACATGATTAATGTTGATTGGTTAGAGCCTATTCCTAAAGGTAGCCCGTTAGTTAACGTACCAAAAAATAATTTTTCGCTTTCTTTAAATCACAATACCCGTGTACTTGAGCAAGACATTAAATTTGGTGGTCATTATCAATATATTTCAGAGCGACTAGGCGACCCAGTAAACTTATCTTTTAACTTACCAAGTTATCAGCTGGTGGGTTTATTTGCTCAATGGCAGGCGACTGAACGGACAAATGTTTCACTTAATGTTGATAATGTATTTGATGAAAGCTACATAGCCAGTAGCTACAATGCATTATGGGCCTACCCTGGTGCACCAACACAGTTTAAATTGGGTATAACATATGACTTCTGAACAAGTTAAAAACCGTATTCATAGTATCGATATCATGCGTGGCGTGGTTATCTTATTAATGTTACTTGATCATGTGCGAGAGCGTTTTTTCTCGCAAATGCCGGTATTAGACCCAATGGATGTTGACGTTACCTCTCCAGGGCTGTTTTGGAGCCGTTTTGCAGCGCACTTTTGCGCGCCAACCTTTATCTTTTTAACAGGGCTTTCGGCGTGGCTTTATAGCCACCCAAGCTCAGGTAAAGTGCGCTCTGCTCGTAGTTTTTTAGTTAAGCGGGGGTTGTTTTTAATTGCCCTTGAAGTTACGGTTATTTGCTTTTTGTGGATTTGGTTTATCCCGACTATTTTTCTACAAGTGATATGGGCTATTGGCCTGTGTATGCTGGCTCTGGCATTACTAATTAACTTACCGCAACGACTATTGTTAGCATTGGGTTTATTGATTGTTTTTGGTCATAACTTACTTACACCAATTACCTTCAGTCCTGATGAGTGGGGTTATACCTTATGGACTATTCTGCACGATCGCGGCTTTATCTCTGAAGGTGGTTTAGTTAATGTCAAAATCAGTTACCCAGTATTACCTTGGATTGGGGTTATATTACTTGGTTACTGCGCAGGCCCACTGTATGCACATAACCGAGACAGTGAAGATCGTAAACAGTGGCTGATTGGTTTGGGCTTAGCGTGTCTAGCGTTATTTGCTATTTTACGCGGCTTAAATATCTATGGCGAAACGCTACCTTGGCAGCAGTTTTCAACAGCAGTGCAAACGGCTATGTCGATATTTAACGTTACCAAATATCCACCTTCACTGAGCTTTTTATTAATCACTTTAGCGCTGATGTTTTTTGGCTTATGGTTTTTTGAGCGTCCGTTAAATCGCTTTAGTAATGCTTTAAGAGTGTATGGCTCGGTGCCGATGTTCTTTTATATTTTTCATCTTTACGTTTTATTGATTTTATACACAATTTGCAGTGCTATTTTTGGTGCTAATCATGGTGCATATTTTGCCGTAAATGATATTACATGGATTTGGTTAATTACGGTTGTGTTAGCCGTTACTTTATATTGGCCAACTAAGGCATTTAGTCACTATAAGCGCAAAGCAAATAAACCTTGGTTAAAGTATCTTTAGAGATATAACACTTACTTAGTGGTTAAAAGCGGTGTTATAAGTTTATAACACCGCTTTTTATGCCTTTATTTTTTACATTTTTTTTAGCATGTCTTCATTAAGCACTCTAACTTCGCGTTGCGGGAATGGTATCGCAATATTATGAGCTTTGAGGGTTTCTAGAATAATTAATAGTAAATCACCACCAACCCGGTTTTTACCATCATCAATTCCCTGCATCCAAAATTCCACAAACATATTAATGCCATTATCGCCAAAGCTATCTATTTCACAGTCAGGACGCTCTTCAAATGGTACATCAGGCCCGCTAATTACTTGTGGATGCTCGGCAACAGCTTGTTTAATTATTTCTACCATGGCTCTAACATCGGTGGCGTATGCCACACTAAAATCAACACGGTAGCGCTGTTTGGGGTCTTTATGGGTCCAGTTGGTCAGCAGTGATGAAATAAAGGTTTCGTTAGGAACCAGTATGTCTTTGCCGTCGTAAGTTTCTAAAATTGCATGGCGCATTTTGAACTCTCGAACAAAGCCACTTTTGCCGTTTTCTAACTCAACAAAGTCACCAATGGTGAGTGACTTATCGAGCAAAATAATGATGCCAGAAATAAAGTTGGAGGCGATTGATTGCAACCCTAAACCAAGGCCAACACCTAACGCACCACCAAACACAGCAAGGGCGGTGAGGTTAACACCCATAATGTTAAGCAGTAATAACGCGATGACACAAAACAGGCCAACTTCAAAGAGTTTGGTAAAGACTTCGCGGGTGCTGATATCCAGAGTTTGCTGGTTGCGAATTATAACCTTACCAACATTACTGGAAGCGCGACCTAACCAAAATAAAATAGCCCCAAAAAACAATACCCGAGTTAGGCCATATAAACTGACTTGAATATTGCCTAAATTAATCGAAACCGCTTCAAGGGTTTTAATAAATGCTGGCAAAAAGCCCAGTAGGTGCAACAGCAAAACGGGCAGGCCAACTAACTTAAACAGTGCTGACATAAAAGGGCTGCTAACAAACTCTTTAATAATTGAGTAAGCAAACAGCAATATAGCAATGTTGAGCGCGGTATTCATTAACCACACTTGCAAGTCTACAGTGATGCCGATAGAGGTAAATATTCGCAGTAAAATGATTGCTACTAGCGGGTAAACGATATTGCTAAGTCGAAACAGCATAATGTTTATTGGGTGATCGGACGCCACTTTAGTGTGCTTATCAACGCGCTTTTTAACTGTTTTAGAATAAATCCAATAGGCGGCAGCATAGCTGGTGATGATCACCAATAATTGTAGATACGTTGCTTGTTGGCTAAGCATTGATTGGATCAATAACCAAACAGATTCAAATTGTTTGGAAAAAAACTCACTATCCATACGAAGTACTTTTTTAGATAAAATAAGATCTTTACTATGGCTGATAAGTCTAAAAATTTACAGAATAAATAAACGTATCAATAAATTTGACAAATAGTAGAGCTTTACTGTGTCATTTAGCGTGAGTATTTCACCGCGACTACTGAGTGAGCAAGCTTTTCGGCCGCTTGTCGTTATGCTAGCCAAACAAAGTTAGAGTATCTATTGGAGTAAATTTGATAATGCTTTTGATTGCATGGGAGTGGCAATAAATAAAAGTTGTAGGCTGTGAGCTTTTGGGACAAAAAAATTATTAGCTTTCATATAGTGCGAAATATCTGCAATCGCAATAAGGACTTACTTATCTAAATGCTTTTAAAATAATGGTTTTATTATCAATGTTTTTTAGTCACTTTTTCTTTGGTTTTAAAGTATTAGTTTTACTTCTGTACCAAATATCTACTTTTGTAATGTATTGTAATACTGCATCGCTGATGAAACCTTCTACACTCATTTGACTTACGCGACAAGTTTCTTGGTCGCATATAACTGTCATCATGGAGCAATTGAAAATGCAGAGTGCACAAAAGGCGGTAAGGATTAACCTCGATCTTGATCTTAAAGTCAGCATCAAACAATACAAAAAAATTAAAGAGCGTCCCGTAAGTTACAAAGACGCTGATATTGCGTGTATAAAAGCCATCGCACAAGCTGCGATTAACGTTGAGTTATTTACCATCCCGTTATATATGACAGGTCTGTATTCAATACAAGGCATGCATGCAATAGGTGGGGATGAAGGCTTGTATCCCGAGCGTTTATGGCCTGGGTTAGGGGCAACAGCAGGCTTTATTCCTAATGAACGAATAGCAAAATTAGATATTACTCCAACGCCAAAACCCAGCAAGCCACTGAGCGTAAATGAACAGGCGTTTAATGCTGTTTATAGTGTGTTTATAGAAGAAATGCTGCATTTACAGTTGGCTTCTAATATCGCCAGTAAACTAAATCTAACTCCTTCATTTACCAGTAATGCACTGCAAACAGAAAAGTTTGGTTGGCATTGTTATGACGATACAACGCAAATCCCGCATATCTTAGATTTTAAAGACTGCAGCCGTGATTTATCAAAACTTAGCCCTAAAGTGAAAGAATACTTTACAACTCACTTTCAGGGTCAAACACTACAAGATATGCGAGTCAATGCAGCGGCATTGACAAAAGAGCAGGCTTTACTGTTTTTATTGATTGAAGAAACCGAGGAAAGTGCAAAAAAATTAATAATCAATAAAGATTTAGATGGCGTTCGCCCTAAATACTTTGAAACAGCTCCTTTTGATTGGTTTAAAGCAACAGATACAGAAGTTGATTTACCTATGTTTGGTTCTATCGGGCATATGTATTGCTGTTATTGGGACTATCTTGAAATTGTGTATGAGGATGGTAGTAGCTTAATTGATATTTTGGTGAATCCAGCTAAACCTGATTCCGTGCAACGTGATTACTTTAATACTCGTGACTCAGCCGAATATAAACCGCAATACCCGGGGATTAATGGTTCAATCAATGAAAGTAATGATCTAGATAAGTTAAAAATTGAGATTGTTAATAATATCAATGCAATAACGGATCAAGGTGAAGGTAAAGGTGTTGTTTCTGAAATCTGCAGCCGCTGGGCGGCAGAGAGTTGGGTAATAACGTATTTGCAGCAACAAACGGTAGCATTGAAAAGCACACCGATTGAGGCAGATGATCATCAGGTCGCTGCTAAGTTTCAACCTAATGCTGATAACCTAAAAGAAGATTACCCAGCGGATAGCGCTGGGCAAAAGCCACTTCCTGTATCTGGTATTGCATGCGCACGTATTACAAATACTAAAAAAGATCATTTTATTACCTTTGCTGATGTACTTGATTTGATTATTCAATATGAATACCAAGAGGGTCAATCTTACAGTGATAACAACGCGGCCCAAGTGTATATGACCTGGCAAACGTGGCATAACTTGTGCGGTAAATTTACAGTAGCAATGCTTAACCCGCAAGGTGGCGATAAGGCTAAGCAGAAGCACCCAGATTTACCTGCTGTAGTTGATGTAGAAAAAGCATTGAATAATTTGTTTTCTAGCCCTGAACGTCGTGCACAAACACATCAAATTTTTAGTGAATCAGCGGTTGGCACTTTAAAAGGACTTACCACAGCATTGGATCGCTATTGGGGTGGTAAAACGACTGAGTTTCCAGGTCCTGCAATGGGGGGTTCGGGCGATCGAGTATCTATTTGTTGGGCTACAACAGGGCAGGCTCCAGATCTGGTTGCGGGTATTGCGGATATGTCTAAGGATGTTTTATACCATGCGTGCCAAGGTATGGATTATACAAAAGAAAATTCAAATAATTTACCTCCCGCAACAGTGTTCCACAGCTGTAAAGGTTCGAACAATTGCAAAGCGCAAGGTGGGTGTGGGTTTGTGCATAGCACAACACCGGGAGGAAGCTGTGGTGGTAGCGCCCCTGCTGATGGTCCATTTAGCGCTCCTGCAAATAACAAATGTAATAATTTAGGTGGTTGTGCTGTGCCGATTTCTGCCTCGCAGCTATTCCCAAAAGAGCCATCAGCAAAACCCCAGATGCAATTATTTGAATTTGGTGATGGACCAGACTATGCATCTACGGCTAAACCATATACCGACCCAGAAACAGGTAAAGTTCTAGAGCAAATGCCATTTAAAGAAGGTGATGCGGTTTACAGTATCGCGTGGCAGGCCTATTGTAATGCAAAAGGAGTGCAAACTACGCCGCCACCTGCAGATGATATTCGCTTAGCGCTTCCGCCTTCAACTTAATTGGATTGAATACATGACATCATACATACAGAAGCAGCCTTTTGCTGCTTCTGCTATTGAGCAAATAAACCCGCTAGGCTTTGGTTTGGGGTTGCGCAGTGAGCATTATCCGTACTTAATGCAAAAACCAGTAACAGGGGTTGATTGGTTTGAGATCATTAGTGAAAATTACATCGATAATTATGGCTATGGCCGTCATGTATTAGAACAATTGATGGCTGATTTCCCTATTGTTATGCATGGTGTGTCTATGAATATAGGCAGTAGCTCTGCGCTTGATTTTGACTATTTAGAAAAGTTAAAAGCATTGGCGGATTTTGTAAAACCAGCGTGGATATCAGATCATCTATGTTGGACAGGCTTTGCAGGAATAAATAGCCACGATTTACTACCTATGCCGCTTACTGAGGAAAGCTTAAAGCATGTTATTAACCGGGTTAATCAGGTACAAGACTTTTTACAGCGGCCATTAGTGCTGGAGAACCCCTCTACTTATTTAGAGTTTCAAAACTCGTCGCTCACGGAGCCGGAGTTTTTTACGCAGCTGGTCGAACAAACACAGTGTGCTATGCTGCTAGACGTTAATAATGTTTATGTGTCGGCGTATAATCACGGTTTTTGCCCAAGGACATATATAAAAAACTTACCGCTTAAAAGTATTGTGCAAATGCATTTGGCGGGGCCAACACTCAGCGGGCATTGTTTGATAGATACCCATGATAAACCAGTTCCTGAACCTGTATGGGAATTGTATCAACTCGCGCAATCTTTATGTGGGCCTGTCTCGACTTTACTGGAATGGGATGCAAATATTCCTGCGTTTCCTGAATTAGTCGCTGAGTTAAACAAAGCTAAAACTGTATTAGCGGGTCAAATTCCTCATGCTCCAGTACAAAATAACCACCAACAAGGTTGTATTTCTACACCGCTGGTTTTAGCTAAAGAGAAATTATGAGTGAACATTCATTGAGGCAAGTGCAGCATTGGTTGCAAACAGTATTAATTGTTCGTGGTGATTTGGATGATAAACTCTTACAGGCATATGCGCATGATGGCGTTATGCTTGATACGCTAATTAAAAGTACAGATAAAATTTCAGCCCAGCAGCGAGTAGATATTTACGCTGCAGGTTATGTGCTAAGGCTTGTGGATTGTTTACGTTGTGAGTTTTCATTGTTGGCGCAGTATATGGGAGATACGTTATTTTCCACATTTGCTAAAGCATTTATTGTGACGGTGCCTTCTAAAAGTTGGAGTCTATATTATTTAGGTGAGCAATTCGCCGAATTTTTAGCACAAACTAAACCACAAGGTATAATCGATGTTGCTCAACAAACTATGGTCGATTTACCTGCTCAAATAGCCTTATTTGAACGCACCAAGTCTGAGGTGTTAGTAGCCCAAGGTCTTGAAAAAAATGTAACGGCAACCGAGCTTTCTATCGAACAGCAAATGCTCACGTGTTTAGTAAATAATACTGATATTCAAGCGGCGCCTTGTTTGCGAGTAATAACATTAGATTACCCTATTTTAGAGCTCATTTCACAAATTGAAGCCTGCATAGCAAAATTAGAAGTAATGCCTGATGAGTTGATTTTACCTATTCAGCAACCATGTTACCTTGCTTTAACACGTATACATTATAGATTTAGAGTCTGGTCTTTAGCTCATTGGCAGTATTTGCTACTCGGTTTTTGTATACAAGGAAGTAGCTTTAATATGGCGATTAAGCAAACAGCATTACAGCTAGAGGTTTCTAGCGATGAGTTAACCTCAGACGCAATGATGTGGTTGCCACAAGCAATCAATATGGGCTTGTTGTTTCAATAAGTGCTACAAGTAAGCAGTTAACCTAATTGATAACAATTAAATAAACTATAACGCCAAGATTTCATCGCGATTACTTGGCGACCAGGCTTTGTCAGCCGCTTGTTGTTGCGTTAGCCAAATAAAATCAGTGTGCTCATTCGGATCTAAAGTAATGGCGATATCATCGGGTACGCAAATACTAAAAACATACTCAGTATTAATTAACGCATTGGCTTGATAGCGGTGTCGCCATGACTCTCTAATGGTATATTGATTGGTTTTTTGGTGATCACGTATTGTTAAACCCAGTGCGCGGGCATCTATCCCTGTTTCTTCTAATAGCTCACGGTAAGCTGTCACAATAGGCGTTTCGCCTTCATCAATCCCGCCGGTGACTGATTGCCAAAAGTTAGCATCATCGGTACGTTGGATCAGTAAACAGTCTTTATTTTTTTTATAAATAACAACCAGTACAGAGAAGGGTTTACGAAGTGGTTGGTTATTTAACAAAATAGAGCCTTAAATAGCGTTTGTTGAATCAGTTTACCTAACTACGAAATGTTTAACTAGCCAGATCACATCACTAACAACCAAATACCCAGCAACAAGAGTAGTACATTCATTATTTTCAGAAACTGCGAAGTATTGAGTTTGCCCTGCAACCAGATCCCTAAACGATTACCACAAAAAGCAATCGGCAAGCTGGCAAGTGCAATTAATGCCCACTTTATTTCGATTAAACCCAGACTAATAAAGCCAATAAGCTTGACGGCATTCATCATCGCAAAAATAATCGCCACAGTTGCGACAAATCGTTTCGGTGGTAACTTAATGGTACTGAAATACATTATTAAAGGTGGGCCGCCAGCATGTACTAAGGTACTTGCAATACCGGCTAAACCGCCCATAGAGAAGGCACCTAAACGGCTATTTAAGGCACTCAAAGTAAACTTGCTAAAGGCTAAACTGCGAATAGCAAACACTATACATAAAATAGCAATCGCTGTTTTTATAAACGCCGCGTCTAACCAGCCAATTAACGCATGTGCAATAACTACGCCTACCAATAAACCCGGTAGTAAGCGTTTAAGTTGCTGTATATCCCATTGTTGCCAGTAACTTTTTAAACTAAAGACATCGGCAACAATAAGTACCGGTAGCATCAAACCGATTGCGGCAACAGGGGGCATCACTAGCATTAGTAAAGGGACACTAAACACTCCAAGCGCTCCTGCAAAGCCTGATTTTGACACGCCGGTGAGCAATACGACAAATGCGATGATAGAGAGGGTTGTTACTGTCATTAGTTTTTCTACTTACTGATTATTTACTTTATGCTGGTAGATCAAACCACAGCGCTTCTAAGCTGCTGGTGGCTGTTAATGTTACCCGTTCATTGCGATTTAGTGCAAAGGCATCGCCGTTACTAAAATTTTGCTTGTTTGCGTCTATATGCCCGCAGATAATATGCAAATAACCTTTTCTATCCGCTGTTTGCAATGTATGCGATTGACCCGCATCAAGTTTTAAACGATAGATACTAGCATCTTGGTTGATGCTCACGCTGCCGTGTTCGCCATTTGGTGTAACAAGTGGTGTAAGCTGAGTTGTTTGCGGAATACTTTTTTGCTCATAGCTAGGGGCTATACCACGCAATTTGGGTTGTATCCAAATTTGTAAAAAGTGCGCTGTTGCAGAATTTGAAGCATTATATTCGCTGTGCATAATGCCACTACCGGCACTCATCCGTTGCACGTCACCAGCAGGAACAATGTATTCATTACCAGTGCTGTCTTGGTGTTTTAATGCGCCTGAAATGACATAGGAAATTATTTCCATATCTCGGTGTCCGTGAGTGCCAAAGCCTTGGCCTGCAAGTACTTTATCTTCGTTGATCACTCTAAGTACTGACACCCCCATGTGTTTTAGATCATGGTAATGGCCAAATGAAAAACTATGGTGACTTTGTAACCAACCAAGATCAACTTGGCCGCGCTCGCTGGCTTTGCGTATGTAGTGCATAACTTAACTCCTGATTAAACGCTAATTTGAATAGCAGCAGTATAAGTTTTATAAGGAAGATTAAAATCGCTTTTAAAAGGACTATTTGTTCTAATTAATAGAATGAAAGCCCTTGATTAGCAATCAAGATCAGCCTGCATTACTTGATATCGTAACTCGCCAATGAATGTGCGCGCTGCCGGGCCAAGGCGATCACCGTCTTTAAATAGTAAATGTAGCATGGCACTGCGCTTACTATTGTGGCTAAGATTAAGGGGCTTGAGCCGATTTTGTGCTAACTGATTGGTAATCGCTGTGCTAGGTAGCCAAGCAAAGCCTAAGCCGTTGCTGATCATATCAATGGAAGTCCGCATATGGCTTACTGTCCAGCGCTGGTCGGCACCTAACCAGCCACCGTCTTGTTTATTGTGTAAGGCTGAATCGCGTACCACAATTTGTCGGTGCGATTTTAAATCTTCAAGGGTGATAGGTCGGGTGATGCTATGTAACGCATGATCTGGGTGCGCAACAGCAGTAAACTCGATATTGCACAACTCTTCACTAAACCCGGCTTTGCCAGTGAATCCCGATATTGCAATATCGGCACTGGTGTTCTCTAGTAATTCATTCGCGCCAGTCAGTACTGATTCGTATAATTCAATACGTAATAATGGATACATTGCCGAGGTATTGTTGAGTACTTTATAAAGCAGTGCTTGCGGAAAAACTTCATCAACAGCAATACGTAATTTGCTTTCAATCCCCTCACTGAGGGTCTGCCCAATTGCTTCTATTTTGGCGGCTTCATCGAGTAGGTAATTAGCGCGGCGCATCATCATCTCACCAGCTTCGGTGATCACGGTTTTACGTCCTTCAATAGTAAATAACTTAACACCTAAAGCGGTCTCAATTTTACCAACAGCATTGTGAATACTTGACTGGCTTTTATAAATTTTTAGTGATGCTTGATTAAAACCGCCATGTTCAACCACAGCCCTAAACATACGCCATTGCTCTAAAGTTATTTTAAGCATCTTTATGGTTGTCCTCGCAGTCACCTTGGTCACAGGTATTGAGTGATTCTCTGGCACGTTTATCTTGATTGAGTACTTGTTTTAGATCTTCAGTACGTTGGCGTACAGCTACACCATAACTGTGATCATCGCCCCACAGTTTTGCTAGTTGCAGTACTGAGGCACGATCGTGCTCTCTAAATAAGTGTCCTGCGCGCTGCGAGTCTTCTTTTGAATTTCCTAATAGTTCTAGGGTTTCAACGGCAAGGTTGATGGCAGAGTCAACGGTTTCTCGGTTAAACGCATCAACGTGCAAATTAAGTAATTGGTAAGCATGGCGACGATCTTTAGCGCGCGCCACAATCTTTAAGTGCGGAAAGTGTTTGCGGACAAGTTTAACTATTTCGAGAGTTTTGTCGGCATTATCAATAGCAATAACCAGTAATTGTGCGGTATCAGCTCCAGCGGCTTCGAGTAGTTCTTTACGTGCTGCATCACCATAATGCACCGTATTACCAAAGCGGCGCAGCAGATCAATTTGGCTAGGACTGTGATCAAGGACACTAATATCATACCCTTGGGTGCTCAGTAAGCGCCCCATAATTTGTCCAAAACGGCCGTACCCAGCAATGATTACGTGTTTGGCTGGGCTTATCTGCTCTGGTTTATCAAACTCAGGTTTTGTTGTTGTGTTGCTACGTTTTTGTAATGTGTCGTAAAGCATTAATAGTAAAGGGGCTATTAACATTGAGATGGCCACGACTAAGGTGGTTAAGTTGCTTTGTTCTGGGGTTAAAATTTGCAATGTATTAGTCATCGTCAGGAGCACAAAAGCAAACTCACCACCTTGTGCTAAGGCTAAAGTGAATAACAGTTGCTGGGTATGATGAATTTTAAAAGTTCGTGCTAAGGCATACAAAACAGCGGCCTTTACAACAATTAAAGCGGCAACCAATGTAACCACTAAAGTAAATTGATTAAATAACAATGCAAAGTCGATAGAGGCACCGACAGCGACAAAAAACAATCCTAATAACAGTCCTTTAAAGGGTTCTATATCGGCCTCTAACTCATGACGAAATTCACTTTCTGCCAGTACCACACCAGCTAAAAAAGTCCCTAACGCTGGAGATAAGCCAACATTTTGCATAATCAGCGCAATCGCTACCACTAAAAATAACGCAAATACAGTGAATATTTCCCGCATTCTGGTTTCAGCAATGTACCTAAATAGCGGCGCAGAAATATACTTACCAGCTAAAATAATTGCCGCGATCACTGTTACTGAGGCGGTTACTTGCCCCCAAACTGGCCAATCAGCAGTTAGCGAATTATGCGTGCTGGTGGCATTTAACATTGGCTCAAACGCCAATAATGGTAGTAATGCTAAAATAGGAATAACGGCAATATCTTGAAATAGCAGTACCGAAAACGCATTTTGGCCGGCTTCATTTTTCAGCCAACCTTTTTCTTCCAGGCTTTGTAGCACAATTGCTGTTGAAGAAAGCGCGAGCATTAAACCAATTGCTAGTGCTGTTTGCCAATGCATGGCCATAAACCAATAACAAATTGCAAAAATTACCGCGGCTGTTAGGGTTACTTGCAAACCCCCAAGCCCTAAAATAGAGTGGCGTAACTTCCAAAGCCTTGCTGGTTGTAGTTCAAGGCCGACTAAAAACAGCATCATTACTACACCAAATTCAGCAAAGTGCATAACAGACGTTTGATCGCCCACTAACCCCAGCAAATACGGGCCAATTAAAATACCTGCCAGCAAATAGCCGAGTACGGAGCCTAACCCAAGGCGTTTTGCGATAGGCACCGCAACAATGGCTGCGGCTAAATAAATTAATGCGATCTCTAACATAGTTGTCCTTTGCTAATACTGGCTAACTTATTATGCCTTAAAATACTGTTTACTATAGCGGAATAAATTCTTTATCGTCACCAGGGATTTTTGGGAAACGTTGTGTTTGCCAGTCTTGTTTTGCCTGCTCTAAGCGTTCTTTGCTATAAGCAACAAAGTTCCAATGCAAGTATGGGACTTTTTCAAATTTATCGCCACCGAGCAAAATAAAGCGTGCATCACTGGCAAAGTGAATATCAGTATCGAGGTTATCAAGTAGGATAAAATCACCTGCTTGATAATCCTGTTGACCCACGGTAACGCTTCCATAAATAACATATAACGCGGTTTCTTGCTGTGGGTTAGGCGACTTAATTTGACTATTGGCGCTGCCAACCACATCAATATAAAACATGGGGGAGTAGGTTTTAACTGGGGAGCTTAATCCGTAAGCTTCACCAACAATTAAGCGCATCATGATACCTTCATGAATTATGTGTGGTAGTTGCTGTTTTTTTATATGGGTGAATGAAGGCTCAATCTCAGTCATATTTTCTGGTAGCGCAATCCAGCATTGTAAGCCGTCAATATGATGCGGGTTAGCGCGCACTTCAAAGCTTTCTCGTTCTGAGTGAACAATGCCTTTACCTGTCGTCATCCAGTTCACATCGCCTGGGTGGATTTCTAAATTATTACCTAGCGAGTCGCGATGTAAAATGCTGCCGCGAAATAAATAAGTGAGTGTTGATAAGCCTATGTGCGGGTGAGGGCGAACATTGATCCCTTGGCCAACAGGAAAATCGTTTGGTCCCATGTGATCAAAAAAGATAAATGGTCCCACCATTTTTTTATCAAAATTAGGCAGTACGCGCTTTACGTTTAAGCCACCAATATCATGTTCAGTTGGGTTGAGTATTTTAGCCATGTTTTGCTCCTTAAAGGTGACCAAGCAGAGTCACGTTGATTCGATTAATTGAATACATAAGTTATAGCCCTAACAATAGATGATCACTTAATTTCGAGTATCACTATTGATGCTTGATTAATAATATACTCACGTTAAAAGAACGAAAATTAGTAAAAATAGGCGTTAATATTCTTTTTTAAAGAATTTTAATGGTGTGTTGTATGGCACTAAAAGGAGCTTTATGCGTAGTAAACAGTGCTTACTATTACTTGTTGATGCTTTTAATGCAAAATACCGCAGGTAGGGAAACTAGCGACGACACATTTACGCTCATCAAGCATTGCGATAAGACGCTGAGGGTATTTGCGATTAGCAAAATATAGCAGTTGTTGTGATCACACGACCGACAACACAAAATTAGACAGTAAAAAACGGCCAATTACTTGGCCGTTTTACATCAAGAGTTAGTTAAGTTTTACTGGGCCGTTGATATTATCGATGCTCAAATCACCAGAGCCAGCGTCAATGATGGTGATACCTTTACTGTCGTTAACACGAATACTGCCTGAGCCATCCTCAATGGTGACTAGGCCATTTACATGTTCAACATAAATATCACCCGATTCATCTTCAATGGTGATGTAACTGCCTAGAGTTTTGGCATTGATGCTGCCAGAGTTATCGTCAATATCTACGCTGCCAGTGATATTAGTAAGGGTTATATCACCCGAATCATCTTCAATAGTCATATTGCCAGCAACGTTACGTGCAGTAATACTGCCAGAGTCATCACTGATCTCTACATTACCAGTAATATTTTGCAGATCGATATCCCCTGAATCATCGTCAATTGTGACGTGATGACCTTGATCAATACGAATGCTCCCTGAGTCGTCATCTATAATGATATTACCTAGTACACCAGCAATATCTATATCGCCAGAGTCATCGTCAATCTCAAGGTTAAATGAGCTTGGCACAGTAATAACTAAATCAATACTGGGTGAATTACCTTGATATACCACTATTCCTGATGAACTATAATTTTTTGCTATAAGTACGGCTTTATCGCCTTTTTGTTCCAGAGTAAGTATGTAAGGGTCATCACTTTTTGCTGTATAAATAGTGGCATCTACGCTGATGTTAGTTGCTGTGGTTGAGCCGATCACTTTAAGTGAACCCGCCTCAGCATTAATACTTAGTTGCTGTAATTGTGACGCTGATATTGAGCGTTGCTGCTGTTGTTGTATATTGGCTGACGAGGTTGAAACATGCACAATACAGCCACTGAGAAACAATAGGCTAGTGGCAATAGGAAGGGCTTTGGCTAGCAAAGAAAGAGGTTTGTTGATCATTATTTATTTTCTCATTGTTAATTATATTTTACGATTTGCTAATTTATAGCAAAAACAAAGCCAAAATTTAATGATTTGTTTTTATTGGTTTTTATTTTTATTATCAGATAAGTATAGCGAATAAGTGGTCAAAAATACCAAATTTAGGGTTGTTCTTAATATTCTTTAGATTGGATCTGGAAGGTACGCTAAGCCACTTCAACACGCGTGAAGTGGCTTAGTTTTTTCTAATTATTACAAATGGTGATTATCGCTAAGTTTGGGGGCGACTGAGAGTAGTAAATAGCAGTACTTGAATAAGATGTATTGCGCACATTGTCTTCAACCACGGTTATTTCATATGTTGCAGTTACAGGGAGTGCAATATTTAGTGTGCTATCTAGATATGTGTTATTACTTTTTTGTAATATCAAAGGCTTGGTTTCATCATACTGAGCCTGAAAACTATTCGACGTTAAAATAGTATCGATCATTTTAAAGCGCAGATTTACGGTGTCGGGTCCAGTAAAATCAGGACAGACGAATACAGAGACTTCTACATCTTGAAAAACCGGTAGGCTTGTTTGATTAATATTAATGATAAAATCATTTTGTGTTATCGCTGCTGAACTATACTCGCTAGTTGCCAGTCTTTCATCTGCTGTAGAAATACTAACAGTTGCGCCCTGTTCAACACTAACTATTGCCTCAAAGAAGCCGCTGCTATTTGTAGTATGCTGCTTACCATTTATCATCAGTATAGCGTTATTGATACCAACTTTAGCTACGTTGGTAATTTGTCCTTTAACTATGCCTGTTAGTAAAGCGGGATCGGTAGCAGAGATCGCAAACTCCATTACAGCTGCATTGCCCTCAGCATCAGTAACAGTAACAGTAACATTATAGCTACCTATAATATCAGGGGTAAATTCAGCGACGCCATCTTTTATGTTTACCAGTGCTGCATTTGACTCATTAGGCTTGGTAAGCCCCCAAGTATAATTAAGATTGGTCTCTTCAGGGTCGTAACTTTGGCTAACATCAAATGTTACTATATTACCAACAAAAGCCTGACGTAATTGTTCGCCTTTAGAAATAATGACTGGCTTTGCATTGTCTCTAACTATGATAGTGATTGTTTGCGTATCGGAGTCTTTATTACCATCATTGGTACGTAACGAAATAACAAAACTTCCTGCACCTGATGCTTTAAAGTAAGGTTTAGCAACGTCTGTGTTAGAAAGCGTAGCACGTCCTAATGGCGATAAAATTTCCCACTGGTAGGTAAGCTCTTTGCCTTCAGGATCTGTGCTTTGTGAGCCATCAAGTTGAATTTCTTCATCGACTAAAATAGGTGCTACATCAGCAATAATCGCTGTTGGTTTTGCATTGGCTTGAGCGTGAAGAACGCTTATTACTTGCTCAGAATTAAGCTGTCCGTCTGATACGATTAATGTGATCACATAATCACCTTCAATATCAGCACTGATAGAAGGGGTTGCTGTCGTACCTTGGATTAGCTGCGCTTTACTATTCTCAGGTCTGCTTTTTATCTGCCAAAGGTAGCTTAAGGGTTGCCCTTCAGGATCGTTGCATTGTTCGCATTGCAGAGTAATAGTTTCAGCTAAGTTAATGTTTCTCTCAGCTACAAGTTGTGCAATAGGAGCTTGATTTGCTATCTCTACAGTTAAAGTAACTGTGGCGGTATCAGTTTCACCATATTGATCTTTAACTGTTAGTGAGAGCGTGTACTCACCGAGGTCTAAAGAAGAGAAGCCTGCGGTATTGCTTAAGTTATCAGTGAGTGTCGGGTTGCTATCGGCAGGTTGTGCGGTAATAGTCCACAGATAACTTAGTGTATCACCTTGATCAGGGTCACTGCTTTGCTTGCCATCTAATGTGACTATGCTGCGAGGAGAGACGGTTTTATTTTGTACTTTAATAACCGCTTGAGGAGCTGAATTTTCGTATAAAGACTCACTTTTTATCATTACCTCGTTGCTTGCTGTTTCCCCCTGTGAATTAGTAATGGTTAGCTTTATTGCGTAAGCACCTGTTTTATCTGCAATGAATTTGCTGGTAACGCTATTATTATTTTCTATGATTGCATTGCTGGTAAGAGGCTTTGCCGTAAACTGCCATAAGTATTTATTTATTACACCGTTAGATGTGCTACTTAGCGCACCATTTAATGCAACCACATCACCTTGTTTTACTGTTTGAGTAAGTCCTGCATGAGCAATTAATTGCGTTGGCTCGGCTTTAATTTCAATTAATTTTTCAACTGGGGCGCTCGAAAGTTTGCCATCGCTCACAACTAAAATTAGTTTATAACTCTTTGCTTCAGCAAGTGATACTTCAACTTTATTTTCATTATCAACAGCAAGAGCGATCTCATTTTGTCCGTCTGCAGTGGTTAAGCGCCATTTATAAACTAATGAATCGCCGTCGGGATCGCTGCTTTTTGTACCGCTAAATGTTAGCGCGGTATTTACCCGCATTTCACCGGTTGGTGCACTGATCATGGCAACGGGTTTATTGTTAGTGACTTTATTGGTTGGTTTTTTTTCTGAGTCACCACCTCCTGAGCCACAGGCTGTGAGAGTTAGGATCAAAGCTAGCTGGATTAAAAAACTCCATTTCATATTACTTTCCTTGTTGTTGGTTTTGTTGTGTTTAGTGGTACTGTAAAGCTAAGCCTGTAGTGCTTGCTATTAAATTTAAATGAGGATTATTTCTGGTTTGAATTAGGTTGGTATAAAGTCCATTTTTCATAATATTTATTTCCGTTAAATATTTTATAGTTATGTTAATTTAATTGTTTATAATATGAACCCAAAAGAGGGAAAATAAAAGAATTAAATTCAAATTTTAGAAAAATTTTGGCGCTAAGTTGTTTATGTGTTTATTTAGAGTTGTAGGCCAAGCTAAGTTACTTGGCCTTTATTTTTAATGAGGGGTTTTATTCAGGTGCTACATCTAAGGTAGTAAATAATGAATAACGTACGCTATCGATACCTTTTTCAGTTGAACCTTCGCTCACACTTGCTTCAATAAGGTATAGTCCAGGGTGTTGCCATGTGTTAGTGAAAAAGCCGTTTTTATCTGTGGTTACTTTAACTTCGCCACGTTCGTTACGATAACGTGTATCACCTTTTAAGATGGCAAGTTCTATGTTGGCAGCAGGTTTACCGTCTTTTAATAACTGAAAACGCGCCTCTTCACCAACAAATAAATCATTAGGATGAGTCGGGCCGCTGATCTCTAAGCCTTGACCAAGTAGCGCAGGTTTTGAGGTGCCGTTGCGGCTTACAAATGTATCTACCGTTGCAATCGATTTTGTGGTTTTAATATCGGTTGCATCAGCTGGGATATCTTTACTGTCTTTAGGGCCAAATACACGGCCACGTTCGCCTTTGGCATCTTTATAAAAAGTCATTAGTCGTGGTTCTTGGCTCATCGTTATATGATAAGTACCTTCCCCAGCTAGTTTTACCGCCGCTGAATTTTTACGTTGCAGATAATATGCACGAATTTTATCGCTAACTGGTTTGCCATCAGGGCCGATTGCCATAATCAGATTATCATCATATTCCGCGCCTTTTTGTGCTGGACGATATGCTTTATCTGGTGCGAAAATTTCATTCGAAATACTGGCATCGATCATCACATAATGTGCTTTGTCGCCTGAAAGAGATGTGTGCGAAGGCACTAACCAGCGAGCATGTGCATTGGCATAGCTAGATGCTAGGGCAGTGAAAGTAAGTGCGCCGATAAATGCGCTTTTAAGTAAATTGATTTTCATAGTCTTTCCTTATTTAAATTGTTTTAGCAGCTACATTTACTGACTTTTAATGGTGACGAAGCTTTGTGAAAATTCATTGGTGCCATCGATGGTGATCTTGCCGTCTTTATTTAGATCAAGTTCTACACGGGTGTAATCACGGCCACCTTCTTCGCGAACGACTTCTAAATTAAGTAAATACTTGCCTGCAGTTACGGCTTTGCCATCTAGATCTGTGCCATTCCAGTTAATGGTGTAAGTACCTGGGCGCTTTGTTGCACCTGTTACACCATCAAAGTTAGCGTCACTTTTTCCGGCTTTACGCCACCACTGGCGTAAGTCTTTAAACCATTCTGCTTTTTCAACCCATAAGGCAACCGTGGTTACATGCTTACGCTCTGGGGTTTCTAGCCAAACCGCGACATAAGGTCGATGGTAAGGTTGTACGTCTAGATCAGGTAGGGTTAGTTCTATTTCAAGTTCAGCGGCATTCGCATGAGGTTGAAACAAAGCTGCTGTAAATAAAACAACAGCGCTTATTAAGGTATTAAGTTTTAGCATTAAGACACTCCTTTTAGTTGCGGAACCCAGCATAAATAAATGACTGCTGGTGTTGCGACCCCAAGCACTGTTAGCCATATTCCTACTAAGCGTTTTTTTCTATTTTGAAATAAAATAATCATCCCGGTGATAGCAAAAAAAATCATTAACACGGCTGATATATCAATCACCCAGCTCCATGCTTCGCCGCTATGACGGCCTTTATGTAAATCGCCAATTAAGCTTAAAAAGCCGCCAGTTTGATATTCGAGATTCAGTTCGCCACTGATGAAATTAAGTTCTGCGAAGGCAAAACCTGCAGGCAGTGGGTAGTCGAGCATCACGAGTGCATCTTCTTTTTCCCAGTCGATACTTTTTACTTTAGTTAAGCCATATTGGTTGGCTAAGTAAGCTTCTATTTCAGGGTATAAAATGGGTAAGGTTGCTAGGTTTTCTTGGCCCTGCTCAAGTAATGCACTTGGGAGTGATGTGGTTAGTTGCCCATCACTTTTATCGCCTTCTAGCCAATCAACATGATTAAGTACAATCCCACTGACAGCAAATAAAATAAGCAAAAACAGCAATGCTGTTGATAGATAAATATGCAACGCACGACTGGTACTATATAAAGTTCGTTTATTTATTAACGGCATAAATAATTTAGTAGTTAAGCAATATTATCTACATGGTAATGATTTGCATTAGTTATCACAACATTATTTACGAAATTTACATTGGTAGGTATTTTGAAGGGCGAGAGAGTAAATAAATCATAACCGCTATTTCGATGCAGGCTACCAGCAGTAAAACCCACCACGGCGGTGCACAAAGCAGCAATATAATAAAGCCAAGTGACATACCAATACCCGCAAACCACTTTGCCTTTACGGGTACTACTTTGTACTTTTGCCAATGGCGTAAGGTTACGCCATAACGAGGATGATTGAGTAACCAAGCAGCGAGTTTTGGGGACGAGCGAGTAAAGCACGCTAATGCCAAAATGAAAAAAATAGTGGTGGGCATCACAGGTAAAACAATACCTATAATTCCCAGCCCAACCAAGGCTAGTCCTAATAGTTGATAGCCAATATTTTTATAAGTGGCTAAAATTACTTTTAAATTCATGAATAGACTTGTGCCTGATAAAGTTGAAAACGGCTAAATGCTTGGCAAGCAACGTTAAACGATATGCTGCTCGTTTACTCAGCATTGTCAATTAATTGTACTCGATGACGTTATACTCTGCCACGTTCAGCGCCTCAGCTTGCGATTCAACCTGATGTCGCTGTTCTTTTTATATCCTATTATGAGCTGATGGGAATGTAATTGCTTGCAGTCATTGCTTACAGCGTTATGACGGATGAGTTTATGAGGGGGTAACCTCTTAAGACTAACCCCCCTAATTACAGGCTGATTTTAAAGATTAAAAGTAATAGCCAATATTAATATTAAATCGACGCTCGGTTTCATTACTATCACCGGCAACAGAGCCACCTACAAATGCTTGATTGCGGGCATGAACTAAATCAAAGTAAGTGAACAAGCCGCCAGCCGCGACGGATACCCCGGTAACATTCATCCAAGTATCGGCAGTGTCATCAGACTTGTTATAGATCGCGCTGTAATCATTATAAAATTGCAGGTTGCTTACTGGACCCCATTCAACCGGTACGCTGTAAGCGACATTAAAGCTACTGGTGGTTGCATCGGTCGCAATAGAGTCATAAAACCCATATGCGCCAACCGCGATACGATTAGTGTCATCGATATTGTAGTCATATTCGCCATGCTGTAGCTGAATATTCCAATTATTGATAACGCTGTTTACATGCAGTGCCCATGCGTTGTAACTTCCTGCGCGGTCTTGGCCGTCATGTAAGCCACCGGCCAAGCCTGATATTCCGACTTCTGTGGTCATGCCTTTGCCGTGTTCAAAGTAATAGGCGTAGCGGCCGGCAAAGGTATTATACTCACCAAGCCCTTTGCTCGGTTCGGCATAAATACCCTCGTCGACGGTGCGACTACCAACAATATCGTACGAATAGCGATGGCTGCGATCTTCAACATAACCATCGACACCACCGAGTTCGTCATTTTTGAAAAAACCTAAATCGAGCTGCCAGTTATCAGCTACTTTACGTTTAAACATCACGCCTAAATCATGATCGTCTTCTAAACCAACGTAGTAGTTTGCACTAAAGAAATAGTTATGGGAGTTATAAGGATCATTACCAAACGGCACTTTTGTGATACCTACTTGCACTTGCCAGTCGTCAGTAAATTGATAGCCTGCCCATGCTGATTTTATTGCGGTCATGTAATCAAAAAAGCGGATCTCTCCGCCGATCAGGACTCCACCAATATCGCCAGAAACATTTAAACGGAAAATATCAAAATCAAAATCGCCACCACGGTTTTTATTGCCGTCATCATATGAGGTGTGACTGTAGTTAGTACGAATTGCACCACCAAATTTAACTCCGGATAGGGCTGTTTCGGTATTATCTTGAGTTTGCTTTGCGATAGTCTTGGTCTGTTCTTCAAGCTGTTGATTAACTTTAGCTTGTTTTGCTTTTTCAGCCGCAAGCTGCTGTTGCAGTTGCTGCATCTGTTGTTGGAGTTGAGAAAGTTGAGCTTGCATAGCATCAATGTCTGAAGCATATGAGGCGCTGCTTGTTGCGCCTAGCATAGTCGCGAAAGCTAACTTTGATAGTTTAAGCATGATAAATCGCTATTCTTGATATAGGTCTGTATAGAATAGACTAATTGTACCTTTAACCCAAGTTAACTAACCATGCGTTCTAGGGTAATCATTTGTTTAATATGATTTTATAAACTATTTATTCGGTGGGTTTGCCTTCAGCGGCGCGGGTCAGCACACCAACTTCTAATAAAGGAGCTGCATCTATACTTTGAGCATCCATCATAGTAGCAATACGCTGCATTGATGATAGTAGCTGGCTTTGTTCCCACTCGTCTAAGGCTGAGAACTTTTCAATAAAGTGTTCTTGTAACGGTTGTGGTGCTGCTTGCAGAATCGTTTGACCATTTGCAGTGAGGTAAAGACTCACTCGACGTTTGTCTAATTGGCTGCGAACACGCGTCACTAAATCGCGGTTTTCTAAGCGATCCAAGATATTAGTTACAGTTGCAGGACTCAGGTTTACATTTTGGGCAATGCGACTGGCTGTAATACCATCAGTTTGTGCTACTTCAGTCATAATTAATAGCTGCGGACCGGTAAGGCCGGAGATTTTATTTAACTGCTTAGAATGGAGGTCGATCGCGCGGATCACTTTACGTAAAGAAACCAATAATTCGTCATATTTTTTCATTTTTATCTCATTCGCAGATGGTTTGCGGTCAAGGCGCTCGCGCAATCAATAAATATTACACATCTAATAAATAGAGTTCAAATAGATAAGGTCGATTTATACTGTATTATTGGCTTTACACAGATCTGTGGCTGTTTTTTATTTGTTTTGAGTTGAAATTAAATTTAGTTCATTTGCATATTATTTAATTAAACGTTTTTGGTGCTGAGCTTACCTATAAGTCATGACAGAGTGAAAAATTGTAAATTTGACATAAAAACTCACTAAATAATATTTACTAATTGGTTGGGGATTGGGTAAGGTGAGATAGGTTTTTCATTTTTATGGGACGTATAATGAAGTTATCTCCATCTGTAAGCATCGAACAAACTGACACTGGTTTAGAATATATCAATGTTGCAAGCGAGCTTTGTAGCGCTAAAATTTTTCTACAAGGTGCACAACTCACTGAATTCACGCCAAGTGGCAAAAAGCCATTAATTTGGGTATCAAGCGAAGAAGATTACCAAGAAGGTAAAAGTATACGTGGTGGCATTCCTATTTGTTGGCCATGGTTTGGTGTCAATCCAAATCCTGAGTGGCCAATTCACGGTGTAGCACGTACGAGCTTATGGCGAGCAGATGAAGTTGCAGAGCAAGACGATGAAATTCGAGTTAGCTTAACCTTGCCAATGGCACAAGTTGATGAAACCTACTGGCCACACAAATCAAAGCTAAAGGTTGAATTTATACTAACTAATCAGCTTGAAGTGCGTTTAACAACCACTAATTTAAGTAACCAAACTATTACTTTCACGCAAGCGCTGCACACTTATTTTCCAACCCCTGCTATTGAAGAAACTCAAGTGGATGGGCTGCAAGGTTCCAAATATATTGAGTTTAGCGAAGGCCCGTTTGATCAAGATGGACTGGTTGGTTTTGCTCGTGAAACAGATATGGTTTATACCCAAGCCGCAGTTATCCAGCGTATTATTACCCCGGATGGAATTATTGAAGTCGGCCGTGAAAACTCCAGCTCTTGTGTGCTGTGGAACCCGTGGATTGATAAGTCTAAGCGTTTATCTAATTTTGCTGATGATGAATACCATACAATGTTGTGCCTTGAAGCGGCAAATGTAATGGATGATAGTGCGATTGTAGCGCCAGGCGAAAGTCATACCTTAGCGACGACC
Source organism: Pseudoalteromonas sp. 1181_04 (assembly GCF_052850545.1). NCBI lineage: Bacteria > Pseudomonadati > Pseudomonadota > Gammaproteobacteria > Alteromonadales > Pseudoalteromonadaceae > Pseudoalteromonas > Pseudoalteromonas sp. 1181_04. The sequence goes on along the minus strand of NZ_VXCS01000006.1, from coordinate 179,191 downwards.
ATTCGCTGGGTGTAATATAGGGCCGCAACTTTGCTATAAATCAAAGCCAACGTATCAAATCGTTGGCTTGTTAAGGAAAAAAAGTGTTCGAAAACCACCAACTGGACGTCTTACCCCAACATCAACAAATAGTATATAAGCCACTGGCAGATAAAGCGTTGCTGCACGCTCAGCTTAACTGGCTGCTGTTTTATCTACCATTAACTGCAATATTAGGCGCTGTTTGCTTTTTTAATCAGGAGTTTGCAGCACTGGCACAAACGAGCTTACTGATTGGTTTACCAATTATTTTAGCTTTATCGCTAGCTTATAACGTTGTCAGTATGCGACTTAAAGGAATTGCTATGCGTGAGCATGATATAGCTTATCGCAAAGGCGTTATTTGGCAGCAGGTGACGATTTTACCTTTCTCACGAGTGCAGCACACAGAAATACATCGTGGCCCTTTGGAGCGAAAACTGGGCTTGGCTAGCTTGCGTTTGTATAGTGCTGGCGGAATGAGCGCCGATCTCAACATTAGTGGCTTAAGTCATGATGATTGTAAAAATATCCGTCAGTATATTCAAAAGTACACTGAAGCAAAACAAGTATCTAACAATACCAGCAATCAAGCCGGTGATAGTGTATTAGCTACTGATGAGTCGTTAAATGGATAATTTGAAATGGCAGCGTGTTTCGTCTTGGTCACTGGTTTATTTTATCGTGCATTTTGCTTTCCGATTTGTCAAAGACGGTGTATTTAACTTACTACCTATTATGGTTGTGTTTGTTACGCAAGTTGAAAATAAGTGGTTTTGGGGGCAAGTTGCATTAGCGGTAGCGATTATTAGCTTGTTAATTTATTCATTTTTTTACTATATTAATTTTCGCTTTTGCATTACTGATGAGCATGAAATATTACTTAATAAAGGGGTGTTTAAAAAAGAGCGTTTAACCTTGAACTTTTTGCGAGTGCAGAATGTTAATATTGCCGAACCGTTTTATTTTAAGCCTCTGGGTTTGGTTAACTGTATTTTTGATGCCGCTGGCAGCACTAGCCAAGAGGCTGTATTACCCGGGGTTACATCGCTATATGCAGAGCAAATGCGCGAGCGAGTATTGGCTTATAAAGAAACCCAACAACAAACTGCAGCTAAGCAGCAACCTGAAGATACACATACCAACGAACCACAACAATGTTTGGTGCTGAGCAATAAAGAAGTTGCAAAATTTGGCTTGATGTCGAATATGGCTATTTTGGCATTAGCAGCGCTTGCACCTTTTATGAATGTTGTGCTGGAGTTTTTAGAAAAAGCGGTGATCAATCGCCTAGAATCATTCTATCAGCAAGAAGTGGGCGTGTTGGTTGATGCTGCAGCACTCGCTGTGTTTTCAATACTTGTGCTTGTTGTGTTGGTTGCCGTTTTATTATCGGTATTAATGTCATTAATCCGCTTTTATAATTTTCAGCTTTACTTTCAGGCCGGAAAATTTAAACGCATTGCTGGATTATTAGAGCGTCATCAGTTGTCGGTGAGTCTTGATAAAGTACAATCTCTGCTGATTAAGCAAAACCTAATTGCACGACTACTTAAACGTTATACCGTGCAGTGCTTGCAAGCAACCAGCGGCGGCTTTAGCGCGGGCGCAAAGAGCAAACAAAGCTTAGTGATGCCAGTGCTTTCACTTGAGCAAGTAAAACAAGTTTGTCAGTGGGTACATCCTTGGCTTAATTTAACCAGTGATGATTTTAGAGCACTCAACTTTAAAGGTGTCGAAAAAGCGTTACTGATCAAAAATCTATGCTTTTATGCTTTGTTACCGAGCGCTTTAATTGCATTTATGGGCTATGCAGGACAAGGTTACAGCCCGGTATATGGCCTGCTTTGTGCTGTATTACTAAGTTCCTTGGTGTACTTATCATATCGACGATACGGTTATTATTTTTATCAATATCAAGGGCGATATTACGCAGTGTTTCGCAGTGGCATGATAAGTGTGCATTATCGAGTGTTTGAACTATATAAAGCGCAAAGCACGCGCGCAGTAAGCACTTATTTTATGCGAAAAAGTGGTTTGAAGAGCTTGTCTATACAACTCGCTGCGGGCACAGCGACTATGCCTTATATCAAAGCAGAGCAAGCCGATGAAATTATCGACTTTATTCTCTGCCAAGCTGAATCTGATCAACGAAGTTGGATGTAATTCACCGCTTTCAAGTTCTTAGTATGGTATTTTATTAGGCGATAAAGCGTAATAGCGGTAACTCACGTTTTCTTACATTTTTATGCTCTCTTTTTAGGCTAAGTTATGACAATAATGGATTTAAAATAAGAGATCAGGGAACATGATGAAAAAAACCTTACTCGCTACTTCGTTATTATTAGCCACACATACACAGGCCGCCGTGCAATGGCAAACTATTCATACCGAACACTTTAATGTTCATTACAGTCAAGAAAATGCAGATTGGGCACGCTCTGCGGCCAATGAATTAGAAATCGTCCGCAGCAAAGTGCTTGAGCAACAAAATCGTGCTTTAGATGAGGCGGTTGATGTGGTGGTGTTTGATCCACTCAATGCCGCTAATGGTTTTGCATTACCGGTTTCAAATAAGCCATTGATGGCGCTTTTTACTACACCACCGCAGTCAGATACAGTGATCTCAAATAATAGTGGTTGGCAGCAATTACTGGTACTGCACGAATATATTCATCTAGTGCATTTAGCACAACCTACCCGCAGTAAATGGCGTCAAGAGCTCAGGAATATTTGGGATTTATACGATATAACACACAGCGAGATGCCTCGCTGGGTGGCAGAGGGTTACGCAACATTACTTGAATCGAAAATGACGGGGCGTGGTCGGTTATTTGATAACTACAGCGAGGCGATTTTAATCGAATTTGCTCAGCAAGGTGCATTGCCCCGCTATGATCAGTTGAATAGTACAGATGGTGGCTTTATGGCTGGCTCTATGGCGTATTTAATGGGCGCCCGATTTTTAGCTTGGCTAGAGAAAAACTATTCAGAGCAAACCCTTGATGCTGTTTGGACGCGTATGCAAGGGGTTAAGCAACGCGAATTTGATGACGCATTCGAAGGGGTCTTTGGTGACTCTGCGAGTAAGTTGTATCGACGTTTTATTGCTGAGTATACCTATCAAGCAATGAGTAAAGAAAGAAGTGAACAGTCACTTACTAGTGAGCTTTGGTTGGCGTTAGATCACTATGCTAGTGGTCCTGCTTTATCACCAAATAGCGAGCAACTTGCAGTGGTGGAGCGTGATCAAGACGGCAAGACTCAGTTAAAACTCTACAGTACTGAGGATAACCTCAAAGCTGCAGAAGAGTTTAACCAAGAGCAACAAGAGCTACTCGCTGATGATCCTAAAGATGTTGCTGATAAACCACCCAAGGTGTTTCAACGTAAGCAAAAGCAAGTCTTGAATCAAATCAATCGTGCGGGTATTCAAAACCCACAATGGCTAAATGACGACGTGTTGTATTTTTCAGCCTACAGCAACGTAGATAATATTGATAATCAGCGTATATCAGATATATTTAGCTGGGATACGCAAACCGGTGAAGTTACCAAACTAACTGATTTAGCTGGCCTGCGGCGCTTTAGTATTGCAGATAATGGGCAAACACTTTATGGAGAACAGGTTAAAGGGGGTTACTCAGAGTTAGTGCGAGTTGATTTACAAACCGGTCAAGCTCAACCATTATTCGAAAAAAGTCTAGCAACGGTTTACGATTATCCTGTAGTTAGCCCCGATCAACAGCAACTCGCCTTTCTTAAAACTGAGTTTAATCATAATTGGCAATTGTATATACAAGATATTGATGGACAAAAATCAATTGCTGTACCAATGCCTAAGGGATATCAATACTTATCACAACCAAGTTGGAGTGCGGATGGCAAGCAGCTTTATTTTGTTGCAGGATTAGCTCAGGCAACGGATATCTACCGTTATGATTTAACTACACAACGTTTGTTCAAGCTGACTCAAGGCCAACAAGCGGTTGCTAATCCACTCGCATTATCTGACGGGGATTTACTGTATTTTTCAATCAGTAGTGATGGCCCTGACATTATGCAGCTACAGGTAAATAATAACGAAGAAGAAATCACCGATTTTGCAACTAACAGTATTGCGCCTTTGTTGCTTGTGAATGAGCACACCTTGCCAAAAGCTCAAATATATCAACAACCCATTGGTGAGCAAACGCACTACGATATTTGGCAGCAAAAAGCCACTTTTGCGTTAGGTGAACAATATCATTCAGCCTCTGCGGCATTATTTTCAGCGAGTATTAAAGGCAGCGATTTACTCAAGCAATTAGATTGGCAGCTGGGCTACAGTGTTGATTTACATGACACTGCACTGCAAGGCATTTATGCCCAAGCACGTTACAGTGCGCTTGCAATCAAGTTTGACAGCCAGTTATTTTCTTATGATTTGAATGCTAGCAAGCAATATCAGCATGGCCTGTTGGCTGATCAGTCAGTGCAAGGCGGCTATATTGCTGCCAGCCTGCCACTGAGCTTTGGAGAGTTTAAAGTACAGCCAGAACTGGCTTATAACTACTCAGAGATAGATGATGCAAATATCAAGCAAGAGCAGAGTTCACAGTGGCTTAGAGTCGGCTTGAAGCAATCTTGGAGCTATGACAGACAAGATTATGCCATTGGCCAAGCGATTGATGCGCGTTGGTATAGTGGCGATAGCGACACGCAGAATTGGCAGGGCTATGATGTTGCTGCGCAGCTATTTGGTAAAGCGCTGGCAATCCCGATGTATGCTAATTATAGCCAGCAATATAGAGATGATAGTGAGTTGCGATTAGGTGGTTTTAGCTCTTCGTTGTTATCAAAAAATATTCGCAGTGACCTTGTTTTTGCACCTGAACTGCCCTTTTACAGCGCTATTGGCAAACGCTATCAAGGTTATGGTGGAGGTATTAGCTGGGCAGAAGGCATGCCATGGTTGTACTATCAACAGCATCAGATTGACCAACAGGTATACGGGCAAAGCTATGGTGTGAAATGGCAAGGCCCCTTTAGTTTTGGCTTAGGCCCTGCAGGCCTCAATGATGTGAAACTTGATTTTGGCCTAGTCAGAGTCGAAGGCGACAGCTTTGATGATGAGCTTAGAGGCTGGCTCGGGTTTTATTATTCGTTGTAAACGCTTACGCCTTGAGTCTTTTCACTCAAGGCGGTTATTGGTGACTTCTTATAGCGGCAAGCTTTGCCGCATAAATACTACGTTGTTGATGATCTCTTTCGAGATCCATAGCTTGTTTGAGTAATTTATGAGCGTCATTTAAATTACCTTGCTGATAACGGATTTTTGCAAGAGCTACATAGGGATCAGCCAAATAAGGTGCCTTGTTTATTGCTTCATCTATGTGTTTTTTAGCGCTCATTAAGCGCCCACTCAATGCTTCTGTTTCACCAAGAGCAATTAATTCATAAGGATCTTTTTCTTGAGCACCTAACAATGAATTAATTTGTTCAACTAACATTTCATTGCCAATATCTTCTGCGAGTACTTTGTAATTGCTTAGTAAGTTTAAACTTTGTAATTGCTGATCAAGCGCTGTTTGGTAAATTAATTGACTGGTTGTTTTATCGTTAATTCGACGATGTAATATAGCCGCAAGATTGAATAACTCAGCATCATTTGGGGCGTACTGATTAGCCTTAATTAACAAGCTATACACTTGATTATAATCACTTTCTAGTAAAGCATCAGCCGCTAAATTACTATAATATTTGGCAATGAGATCCTCATAACTAGCACTGCCAACATAAAAACTTCCTCGCGAAGGAAAATAGTCAATAAGTACTCCTGGTCGAATAAAAGTAATTTGATCGTCATCTTCAGTGAAAGGGCTATATAACTTAGTACGAAAATGGTTAGCAATAAATACCAGATTGCCTTCTTTGGCGTAAACAGGCTGGCTTGTCATTTCTTGAAAACCAGTTTCCAGATCAATTAAGTTTGCATAGGCTTGGGTTAATATTGCCAGACTTATACAGTTACCATGAGATAACTCGAGGGTTTGCTCTGCTGTGAGGGTATCGCCATGATAGCTAAAATTACTAAAGCTGCGTTCAATGTAGTTATAAAGAATAATATCGTCAGTTAAACCGTCTTGGCGTTGATTCTCGACATAAGATAGAAAGATCTTAGCTTCATCGTTGGGCAGTTGAAAAATAACTTGTTCTGAAGGGACTTGCTGTAACTCAAAGAGAGTGTGATTTAGTAAACTAGTTAGTGTTGGCGCAACCGTACTCTGCTGTTCTGTGCTTTTACAAGCTGTTAATAAACATATTAATAATAAAGAAAAGTAAAGTTTCATAGTTACCTCAGCGTTTAGATAAAGGTACGCTGAGGTAAAAATTTAATCAAGTATTAAATGCTGTCGCTGTTCGCCTTTGCTCGCGATTTCTTTGTGATTGTTTTTTACGGTTACGGCGGCTAAGCCACAAGTAAAAACCAGTGCCTGCAAGCCATACTGGGCTTAGGCCAATCACGCACCATAAGATTTTACTGAGTAAACCGGCAAAATAACCAAAGTGTAATTTTCTAAAGCTATCAATTACTTTCCAACCAATGCCGACTTCGCGAATATCCCAGTTAGCTATATGTTCACCGGTTTTTTTATCATAAGTAATGGTGTTGGCGTATTCGCTTGCCAGTGGATTGTTGCTATCAACTTCACCAAATAGCGTAATGTTTTCGTCAGGCTCCAGTGGCATAACTAAAAAAGTACCATTAAATGTCGGGATTTGTTTTTTGCTATCATCCAGAATGGCTTGAAAGTTAATGGTATCGCTATGTAAGTTTTTGGTGAGTATAAAATGCTGTTCTTCTGCGTGTTCGACTACTTCGTGATACCACACAGCCCAATTAAAGTAGCCGCCAGTGATCGCCAAAATTAAAATAATGGGTGAGCCAAGTACCCCTGTCATTTTATGAATATCGCTTAGTACAATTTGCAGCGTCGCCTTGAAGCGTACTGAAAATAAACGTTGCCAAAATTTACGATAAATTATTAAGCCTGTAACGCCGAGGATAAATAGAAAAATTGCAAAAAAGAACCCAAGGACGGTGCCTGTTTGACCAGGTAGAGTTTTTAAATCGTTTAGCAAAAATGTGTAATGCAGTTCTAAAAACCAATCTGTGAAGTAGTGACTAGTGCTAACTGGCTGCGAGAGTATTTCGCCAGAATATTGATTGATATGAAATTTATACCAAGTGTCGGTACCGCGTTCGATTAAATAAACCCGATCAGCAGTATCATCATTAAATATTTCCCAACTACCTACTACATAGCTAGGAAATTCATGCTCAGCAACCGCTATTAATTTATCAATGGGTTTGCGTTCTGCGTGACTATCAACGACAAAGTGACTATCTGGCATGAGTAAGCCATCAATTTCACTTTTAAACACTAATACGCTGCCAGTTAGACTGATCACAATAAGTGGAATCAAAGCACAAAGCGCAATCCAACTGTGTATTTTAAAAAGTGTTTTTCTCATAAGGCAAAGAGTCGTCAAAATTAATTTGTTGCATGATAACAATTATCAATGTTATTTCAATTCTATGCGATGAGATGTTTGCTTACTAACGGCAAAGTGTCAGTCGAAACATGGAAACTGTAAGGTTAACTTGCCGCAGGAGTAGTGAGTTTATTTTGTACAAATGGTTGCTTGTTTTTATAGGACCTTTACAATGCCGCGCCTTACATAAAGCATATAAAAACAGTGGTTTACACTGACTTATTGTTTTGTTTATAAGTTGCTAACTTATTAATCAATTACTAACGAACGAGGTCTACTTTGGCGCATTACCTGCCTATTTTATCATCATTTATTTTAGTGTTTAGCTTTTTACCATTACTAAATAAAATTCGTAAAAACCGCAGTGTATCGGGGTTGTCATTATTAATGATGACCTTTGGGGTGGCGCAAAGTATTTATTTTATTGCATTTAATCTCTTTTTTGAACGTTACTACATGGTACTACCGTTTGTGGTGACCGGGTGTTTAAGTGGCTTAATCTTGTATTATTTTGCTCGATATAACGCCAAAACTAGAGAGCGAACTCAGTTGGCCGCTATGTTAGGTTTTTCACTATTACCGTTTTTACTGCTAGTAAACCCACAGCTAGAGACTGCTAATGTACTTACTTGGCTTACTTTTGTTGGCTTAATAATGAGTTCGGTGCGAGTCATGCCGCAAACCTATAAAACGCTGCGCAGCGGAGATATAAGCAACTTAAGTGCTCGTTATTTTAGCTTACAGTTTATTGCTGGTGTGTGTGGTTTATTTGCAGAATTAGCGATGGCAGCACCAAGTACTTCGCATCTTTTAACATTTGTGATGATCTTACTGACTAATGCCGCGCAACTTGGTTGTATTCAATATTATAAAATGCGCCCTGCAATAATATAGAATTGTTTGATTTAAAAACAAGCGATTCCAAAGTTACTGTTTTTATGGCAAATTACCTTATCGAGATAAAAGGGATAAGGTATGAATTGGAATCAACTAGGTTACTTATGTCGATTATTTTCGCCATTAAGTAACCTTACACCTGCACAGAAAAAGCAACTAAGCAGTGCCGAGCATTTACGGGTTTATAAAGCTGGGCAGCACAGTAGTCAATTAGCTACAAAATTATCAGCACAGCTTATTGATAACCGTTGTGAACACGAGCAGCAAAGACTTGCGTTATGTTATGAACAATTACCAAATGCAATTAGTACTAACGGCTTTAAATACGGGAGCAGATTAAGCTATCTGGTATTTATTTTTACTGTTTTTATTATCATTAGTCTGATTTATCAGGTTTTTGTTATACCTTCCTTTTCAGCTGTATTGAGTGACTATCATGCTCAATTAAATAACTCGCTTAGTGATGTGGCACAATTTTGGTATATATTTGTATCTCTACAAGGAATGCTTCTTTCATTAATTTTGCTCAGTGTTATACGCCTAAGCCAAATAGGCAATCTACTAAAAGCAGAACCATCATCAAGCTTTATCGATTTTATTATCCCCAAAAAAATTCGCCAGCAACACAGCGAGCTAATTGTAATACTTGAATTTCCTGTAAACGGGGCAAGTGAAAGTATTAGTTTCCCCGAGGTTGAGCATTTACAAAGTTGTCAGTTACATGGCTTAGATATTAGTAAAGAATTTGTGCTTTTAATAAAGCAAAAGCTGGCGGTGTTTAATCAAGATGCTAAAAGGTATTTGAATAAACTCATTACTATTTTCACGATTACTTTAGTTATTGCGATTGCATTATTTTTGAAAGAGGCTTATCGGCCTATCTTCGCATTGGGAGAGATCATATGAAAAATAAAGGATTTACCCTAATTGAGCTAATGGTTGTGATTGCTATCATAGGCATTCTAGCTTCTGTGGCATTGCCACAATACAGTAAATATATACAGCGCAGTGAGCTTGTAGACCCCTTAGCAATGGCTGCCGTTATACGAGAAGATGTAACGACTTTTTATTTAGAGCAAGGACGATTTCCATCAAACAATGAGGAAGCCGGTATACCTGCGAGTAAGTTTTTAATTGGCAATCGAGTAACTGGTATTGTTGTTGATGTTGGGGCTATTCATATTAGCCTTGGTAATAAAGCGTCAGTGCCTTTGCAGGGGACGATATTAACATTTCGGCCAGCTGTGGTCACGGGTAGTCCGGGTAGCCCTATAGCTTGGTTATGTGGCTACGATCAGCCAGTCGCAGGTATGCAAGCAATGGGTGAAAATAAAACCACCGTACCCAAAGATATTTTGCCGTCATCGTGTAAAGAACTTAAATATTAAAATATTATAGGTAAATGAATGCAACTGACTATCCATCAAGTAGACGCTTTTACTAACGAATTATTTAAAGGCAACTATGCAGCGGTTATTGATTTAGATAATTGGCTTGATAATGAGCTGATGCTAAACATTGGCGCAGAAAATAACGTATCCGAAACCGCGTTTACTTGTCGTCAAGCTGATGGCAGCTACGCTATCCGTTGGTTTTCACCATTAATGGAAATAGACTTTTGCGGACATGCTACACTCGCTGCGGCATTTGTGTTGTGCGAACAGCACAATATATCGCAAATTCGTTTTCAAGCTGCTGCAGACGGTGAGTTAGTTATTAATAAAAATAGCGATGGCAGCTTTGCCATGACTTTTCCAAAACAAACTCCTTTTGTTACAACAGAAATACCCTCTGAGCTATTTGCTGGCTTGTCTATACAACCCGTTAAGGTGTTGAAAAACCAACAAGCTTACTTTGCTATTTATGATAGTGAGCAAGATGTGCTAGATCTTAAAACAGACTCTGCGCTGCTTAAAACATTGTTTCCGCTAGATGTAGTTGCAACCGCACCAAGCGCAAAATACGACTTTATTTCACGTTATTTTTGGCCTGCTAATGGCGGTGATGAAGATTACGTTACCGGCTCAATTCATACCGGTCTTGCGCCTTATTGGGCTAAAGAGTTAGGTAAAACCTCGTTAAGTGCTTATCAAGCTTCTAGCCGTGGCGGACATCTGCATTGTGAAGTTGCTGCGCACACAATTACTGTAACTGGCCATGCTGTGCGCTATATGCAGGGCACCATATATTTATAATGACTATTTAATTGCTACCTTGCGGTAGTTTAATGGTGATTTGCGCGCCATGCGCTGTGTTAGCTAACTGCAGGGGCACTAATTAGGCGCTCATAGCGTGATGCATATTGACCATACACAGGCGTCATAATATCAATATCACCTTGTTGGACGGTCACCACATTGAGCGTACTCGCATTTAGCTGCGGCACAGCAGGTTGCACCGCAAAATAGCTGATGCTTGCTAGCAGTATGAGTGCGGCAACAATGAGGGCTATTTTAACTTTGTTTAGTTTTGTGGTTTTCTCAATATTAATATTCATAATCTACAAATCTACAAATCTACGAGGTTGATAGTGTAGTTAATGAAAGTTTGATGCCAGAAATGAATACTGTTTATTTTCAGTTTGTTAAGTATTTATATGGTGATTCTAAAGTGATAGCTGTTCGATATTGAACACGCAGGTGTTCGGTTTTGAAAATAACAGCAGCCGCAGGAGATAGATTTATTATCCGAAGCTCAGGTTATTTAAATAAGGACTTTGAATCTTTTTGATACGGTTTTGTAACAGTTCCTTACAAATGTCACGTTAATGTTTCATTCAGCTCTGTTATTATGGCTTTAGTAAAATATTTAGGGGACTGATTATGCGAACAACGATATTGAAATGGACACTTCCATTTGTCGCGCTTGGCTTAGGAATTGTTGGCTTTGTGGGAATTAATGCGATTGCCCAAGAGCCAGAAAAAAAAGAAATAGTTGACACTCGGCCGGTTGTAAAAGTTGAGCCTGTAGCTGCCAACGATCATCAAGTGATTATTAATAGCTATGGCGAAGTTAAGCCACTTGAAAGCACGCGTTTATCAGCGCAGGTGTCGGGTGAGGTTGTTAGTTGGCATCCTCACTTTGTTGCTGGTGGTATTGTTGCTCGTGGCGAAACCTTATTTACTATTGAGAAAGATAACTATGAAGCGGCGCTATTACAAGCCCAAGCTGAACTTGCTCAAGCAAAATCACAGTTAATCGAAGAGCAAGCACAAGCACAAGTTGCGGCGGATGAAGTAAAGCGCTTTCCTGGTAAAGAGCGTACTGCATTGTTTTTACGTGAGCCACAAGTGCTTAGCGCGCAAGCATCGGTTAAGTCAGCGCAAGCACGATTAAAGCGTGCGCAACGTGATTTAGATAATTGCGAAGTAACAGCTCCTTATGATGCACTGGTTGTAAGTCGCGATATTGGTGTAGGCCAGTATATAAATATGGGCACACAAATCGGTGAGTTAAATAATATTGAAACAGCCGAAGTGATTATTCCGATCGCTGGCTTTGACAGTGTGTTTTTACCTGAGCGAGTTAAAGGAATTACTGCAACGGTAATAAAAACCGGTTTACATGGGTTTACGCGTCAAGCTGTGGTTGATCGTGATTTAGGTATTGTTGATAGTGCAACTCGTATGAGTAGCTTAGTTGTTCGTATAGATGACCCGTATGGGTTGGTTAATAAACAGCAGGCAATTAAATATGGCAGCTATGTACAAGTCAATTTTGCTGGCACTATGCTTAATAATATCTATCGCTTACCGCAAGAACTGGTGAATAACCAAATGGTATGGATTGTTAATGATGAGCAGCAACTTGAGCCACGTAAAGTGAAAGTGATCCGCGAAGAGGGCGAGTTCTTTTATATTAGTGATGGCTTAGAGGCTGATGATCAATTAGTTATTACCTTACCAGAGTATCCGCAAAAAGGCATGGCAGTGAAAATCGCTGGTGTGCAGGATGTTAAAAAAGTTGATGCACTCGATAGTGCAACCACTGAAAAACTATAAAGGGTAGACTGCGTTATGAGTAACACTGAACTACCAAATACACCAGACTCAACGGTTGAAAAGCAGACTGGTATTATTGCCTACTTTGCTAATAACTCTGTAGCGGCTAATTTAATGATGGTTTTCATTATAGTAATGGGGATCATTAGTTTTTTAACTATCCAACGACAAATGTTCCCGAACATTGAAATTAATTACATTACAATTAATGCGAATTACCCTGGCGCGTCACCGCAAGAGATGGAAGAAAGTATTCTCGTTAAGATTGAAGAATCTTTAAAAGATATTACCGAAATTAAAAAAGGTGTATATCGCGCATTTCGTAATGGCGGCAGCGCCCAGTTAGAAATCAATACTGATGCAGAGCTCACCGATGTACTGGATAAAATTAAGTTGCGGGTTGATGGTATCGCTACTTTCCCCGCAGGCATGGAGCCGGTCACCATAAGTCAAATAGAGTTTCGCCAAGATGTAATAGGCATGACATTAGTTGCCGACCTACCACTGAATGAGCTCAAACCGATAGCTAACCGCATTGAAGATGAGCTATTACAGCTATCAAATGTATCACTGGTGGTCAATGATGTACCACTGGATGAAATTGCCATTGAGATTGAACCAGACACATTACGTCGTTACAACTTAACCTTAAGCGAAGTCGCTGATGCTGTTCGTCGTTATTCCGCCAACTTTTCAGCAGGACAATTAAAAACCGATGCTGGGGTTATTTCTGTTCGAGTTGAAAACCAACTGTATTCAGGTGAGGAGTTTCGCCAAATACCAGTAAAAATTGGTGATAACGGCGCTAAAGTTTTACTGCAAGATATTGCAATTATTAAGGACCAATTCACCGAAGGCGAACGTTACTTTAAGTTCAATGGTGAAAATGCCGTTTATTTATCAGTAAAAGCGACGGAAGAGCAAAGTATTATTCCTGTTGCGGATTCAGTTAAAGCGTTTATTGATCAAAAAAATAAAGACTTACCGCCGGGTGTCCGCTTAGAGCCATTAATGGATATGACCTATTACTTAAATGCTCGCTTAGATATGATGGTAAATAACCTGATCCAAGGTGCAATTTTAGTCGCTATTATGCTTTCTTTGTTTTTACGTTTTAAGCTTGCGCTATGGGTAATGATTGGCTTGCCGGTATGCTTTTTAGGCGCCATGATGATGATGCCGCTGTTTGGTGTAACCATTAATATCTTGTCATTATTTGCCTTTATTATGGTGCTAGGGATTGTGGTGGATGACGCCATTGTCATCGGAGAAAGTGCCTACACCGAAATAGAGAAAAAAGGCGGTGGAGTTGTTAATGTCGTTAATGGCGCTAAAAAAGTCGCAACTCCTGCAACCTTTGGGGTGTTAACCACAGTTGCGGTATTTGCGCCATTTACGTTATCGACAGGCCCTGAAAGTGCATTCTTTTTTGGGATCGCAGTCGTGGTTATGTTGTGTTTAATATTCAGCTTAATAGAATCAAAGCTTATTCTACCTGCACATATTGCCCATACTAACTTCCCGCCAATTAAACCAGATAGCTGGCGAGCACGTTTTAATAAGCGCTTTTTTGGTTTTGTAAATGGACCATATCGACGTTTTATAGTGCGTTGTGTAGAGTGGCGTTGGGCGGTACTGTTCTCGTTTATTTCATTACTGATCGTCACTTTTGCCTTGATTGCATCAAACAATGTGCGTACTGGTTTTATGCCGAAGATCCCGCATGACTATCCGCAGATCAACTTAGAGATGAATGATAATGTCTCTGATATACAAACCATTGAAGCAATTCGTGAAATCGAAGCTATGGTGATTGCCGTTGATAAAGAGACTGAGCGGGAATATGGTCAAAAACTAATTAGAGATGTACTTGTGTTTAACCAAGGTCGTACTGAAGCGCAAATACTTGCACCATTAGTTGAAGAGGATTTACGTCCTTATAACGCGTTTGAACTTTCTCGTCGTTGGCGTGAAGCGATGCCAACCATTGCTGGTGTTAAGTCGCTTATTATTTATGACGATGTGAATGCCCAAGGTGGTGGTGATGGTGAGTTTGGTTACTTATTATATGGCTCAGATATCGACACTTTAAATGATGCTGGGCGTCGTTTTATTCAATTATTGCAACAACAAGACGGTTTGTTTGATATTAGCTCGACTATTGACCCTGCCAGCAAAGAAGTGCAAATGAGTTTAAAACCTGTGGCTTATGACCTCGGTTTAGACTTAGCCTCAATAGCAAACCAAGTTGGTGCAAGTTTTTACGGTGGTGAAGCACAGCGTGTTATTCGCCGTGGTGAAGAAGTGCGGGTGATGGTACGTTATCCAAAACTAACCCGCGAAGCGTTTTCATCGCTCAAGCATGCAGTTATCACCACACCGCAAGGTAAAGAAGTGTTACTTGGTGATGTGGTCGAGCTGACTGAAAAACCGGGCATTAGCTATATTCGCCGTGAAGGTGGTTATCGTACTGTGTATGTTTATGGCAATATCGACGAGGAAGTGATCGAGCCAAATGAAGTAATTACACAAGTAAAAGACAAGCTATTACCTCAACTAAAAGAAGAGTTCCCAAGCGTTAAATCAGAGCTTGGCGGTGCTATTGAAGAGCAGCAATCACAAGCAAATCAGCAAAAAATGTTCTTTTTTGGTGGCATGATTTTAGTATATATCTTGTTGGCTGTACCTTTGAAAAGCTATGCGCAACCTTTGATTGTAATGTCGGTGATCCCGTTTAGTTTGACGGGGGCTGTATGGGGGCATTATTGGTTTGGCTTAGATCTAACCTTAATGTCGGGCTTTGGTATCATTGCCGCAGCGGGTGTAGTTATTAATGATTCGCTGGTTATGACCGACTTTGTTAACCAAGCTCGCCGTGAAGGTATCGCTATCAAAGATGCGGTGATAGAGGCCGGTTGTGCTCGTTTTAGACCTATATTGCTGACATCTATTACTACATTTGCGGGCGTATTGCCGATTATGTTTGAAACCAGCTTACAGGCTAAATTTGTAATACCTATGGCTGTAGCGCTTGGATTTGCAGTAATGTTTGCAACCTTAATCACGTTAATATTAGTGCCGTGTTTGTATATCATAATGAGTGATGTAGGTAAGGTGTTTAAAGCTTTATTTAATGAAATTATGCTCTTATTTAAAAGTAAACAAGGGCCGCAGTTAGATCGTTAGTTTCAATTTGTTACTACGAACTTTAAAAGCCAATACGTAATGTATTGGCTTTTTTATTTTTATATACCTAAGTATTGCTTTTTATTGGCGGTTACATTCTTTAGTTTTATCTTTGAGCTATGTCACATTATACTCACGCTGTTTTGGCAAACTAATCGAAAGGTTAGGACGCAAAGTTTCCGGTCTAAGGTTTTAGTGTGCTAAAACTAAGATAGCGGGGCCGTTGCACAGGGTAATATTAGCCTCACTGTGTGTCATCAGCCCTACAATATAGTTAAAAAGTATTTCTTTTATCCAATAAATACTGGATAGTACCTATTAGATGTTCTTAAGGTGTTGCTTTGTTTATGCATACGTCATTGGCCTGTGGAAATTGGATGCCAATAGGTTGTCTAAATCATCATACCCAATTATTTGTGGGTGATATGGTGACAGTGACTTTTTATGACACGCAAGGAGAGCTAGTCGATTTATCATTTCAATATGAAATTATCACCGAAGAACAAGGTGAGCCACATAATTGGCCGCGTTTTGTCGCGGAATATATTAATACCCATATACCACTAGTTGAAGCAGGAAGAATGACTGAGCAAGGTTTAGTGGTAGCTTATCGTTCAAACCAGATTTATGCACTTGAAGGCTGCGGGATTACTCGTGCGGAATTAACTTTTCAATGTATTGCTAAATGTGATGATTACCAAGCCGTTAAGCCTGCATATGACTATATCTACCCTGAAAAATGCAGTGTTTATAATGCGGGTGTAAAAGTGTTACAGCCAAAAACAGGCTTAATTTATAAATGCAAACCTTGGCCTTTCAGCCAGTTTTGCAATGTGAAAGAAGAAAATAATCCACTTTATGAGCCCGGTGTGGGACAAAGTTGGGATTTAGCCTGGCAGCAAGTTTCCCCTTAATGCTATTTAGCATTTTTCGGCCCACTCATTGAGTGGGCTTTTTTATGCACTTTTGAAAATTATGTTAAACTCCAGCCATCGAAATTTTTTATTGGTTTTTCTGTGGCTCTATCAAACTTATCGTTGTCTTCACTTCCTAATGCTCCTGTTGCACGTAAACAGCCGCACACGTTAACAACACACCAAAAAATACGCATTGATGATTATTATTGGATGCGTGATGACGAACGTACAGAGCCAGCGATGCTGGCACATTTAGCCGCTGAAAATGACTATTGTGAACAGCAATTAGCACCTATTCAGTCTTTTCAGAAGCAACTGTTCGAAGAACTAAAAGGGCGTATTGTTAAAGACGATAATACTTTTCCTGTTAAAGATGGTCAGTATTGGTATCACTCTGAAGTACGTGGCGATGATGAATATTCTCGCCATTACCGTAGTCGTCAGATGGATGCGGCAGATAAGCAGCTACTGTTAGATGTAAATATACTTGCAGAAGGTTTTGAATTTTATGAATTAGGCGAGGTGGCAATTAGTCCTAATGAACAATTGTTGGCTTACTCTGAAGATACCGATGGTCGTCGTATCTATACCGTAAAGTTTAAAGTTATTGATAACGATGATTTACTTGAAGATGTATTAGAAAACACCGAAGGGCAAATCGTTTGGGCAAACGACAATAAAACGGTTTTTTACGTAAAGAAAGACCTTAAAACGTTATTAGGTTATCAAGTTTATCGCCATGTATTAGGTACTAAGCAAGCGCACGATGTATTGGTATATGAAGAGCAAGATCGAAGCTTTTTTATGGGGCTTGGTAAAAGCCGTGATGAGGGGCTGATCATTATTGATTTAGCCACTACAGAAACGAACGATACTTGGGTGCTAGATGCTGATCAGCCGCAAGGAGTGTTTACTCAGTTACTGCCACGCGAAGAAGGGCATGAGTTTGATGTTGATAAACTCGGCGATACGTTTTATATCGTGACCAATTGGCAAGCTAAAAACTTTCGTTTAATGACGGCTAATACAAGCACCATTGCAGATAAAACACAGTGGCTTGAGCATACCCCTCATCGTGATAGCGTTTTATTAGAAGGCGTAGAGCTGTTTGACGATTTCTTGGTGCTTACTGAGCGCGAGCAAGGACAAACACGCTTTGTGGTCATTAATAAGCAACAGCAGCGTATGACCTTAGAATTTGATGATCCTTGTTATTATGCTGCCATTGCAATGAATCCTGAGCATGATACGTACGTAGCTCGTATTTATTACTCAAGCCTCACCACGCCAGGTTCATTATTTGAAGTAGACTTAAATAATGGTGATAAAACTTTATTAAAACAACAGCAAGTATTAGGCAGTTTTGATCCGCAAAACTATGCCTCTGAAAGATTAATGGTAACAGCGCGTGATGGTATTAAAGTGCCCGTGTCGCTGGTTTATCGTAAAGATAGTTTTGCTAAAAATGGCACTAATCCACTGTTTCAATATGGTTATGGGGCGTATGGCATAACCATTGATCCGAGCTTTTCGAGTACCTCATTAAGCTTACTCGATCGTGGTTTTGTGTATGCTATAGCACATGTTCGTGGTAGTGAGATGTTGGGCCGTGATTGGTACGAGCAAGGCAAAAAACAGCATAAGCAAAATAGCTTTAACGACTTTATTGATGTAACCAAAGTATTGGTTGAGCAAGGTTATGGTGCGCAAGATAAAGTGTTTGCTTCAGGCGGTAGTGCCGGTGGCTTACTAATGGGAGCGGTTGTTAACCAAGCGCCAGCGCTTTATTTAGGAATTGGCTGCCATGTGCCATTTTTAGATGTGCTAACCACCATGCTGGATGAGTCAATACCTCTAACTACCAATGAATACGATGAATGGGGTAATCCAAATGACCCTGCCTATTATGATGTGATTGCTCAGTATTCACCGTATGACAATATTACCGCACAGGCATACCCACATATTTTAGTGACTACCGGTTTGCATGATTCACAAGTGCAATATTGGGAGCCGATGAAGTGGGTGGCTAAAATGCGTGAATATAAAACTGACGATAATATTTTGGTGTTTAAAACCGATATGGATGCCGGTCACGGCGGAGCATCAGGGCGTTTTAAAAGCTTGGAAGAAAAAGCATTAGAGATGGCTTTCTTTATCAGTTTGGCTGATTAAGTGTGATTTTCTATTCAATTGAGTTTCACTATGTTTGGAGGTACTTATATGTTTAATGTACATGGGCGCTGGGAATACTCAATTGAATCACCAACAATATATATCAAAGTGATTGGATGTTTTAATCGAGAAGGTATACAGGCTTTTACCAAGGATGTATTTGCTGATTTAGCAAAGTTGCCGCCTCAATCCATTGAATATGCGGTGATTAACTTAGCTTAGTTTGAATTAGCGACCGCAGATAGCTTGGCGGTTGCAACTGAATACTTTCATGGTGTTAAAGCGCGCGGTTATAAACGTGTTGTTTATATTCAAGCAAGTGCTGTAGCCAAAAGTTTGCTGGAACATATCTGGCGGGGTAGCGATATGGATATACAATTTTACGATGATATTCCAGGTTACTTAGCTAAGCACCCGGAACATCTATATATTAAAACCTGGTTATGATTAATTTAAATAAGCTTTAAGCATCCACACTAGCTTCTCTTGCTCAGTTATATAATCACTCATCAATGAAGCCGTACCTTCATCTTGTGCATCACTTGCTTGCTCTAAAATATCGCGCTGCATTTTAATTAGCGTGCTGTAACCAGCGAGTAAGTTTTCGACTGCAGCGACACCATCACTGATATTTTTTGCTTCTTTAATTTTGCTGATCTCTAAGTAATCAGAAAATGCATGCAGTGGTGCGCCATCAAGCGTTAAAATACGCTCAGCGACTTCATCTACTTTTAAAAGTAATAGGTTATAAATTTCTTCAAACTTGACGTGTAGTTCAAAAAAGTTGCGACCTTTAATATTCCAATGAAAACCGCGGGCATTCATATATTGAATTTGATAACTACTTAGCAGGGTATTGAGTGACTTGACGATATCTTCACTTTTCGCGCTGTTAAGACCAATTGCGTTTACCTGTGACATAACTTCTCCTTAATAAACTGATAAGATGTTTTCTAAACACTGAAGCAAGTATCAGCCATTTTTAGTAATCTGTAAAATGGTTAAAATCGATAACCTTAATAGATTTTACCTATTAGCCAACCTGCTGTAGTAATTAATTTGTTCGTACAATAGAGATGGGCTCCAATCTTTAAAAAACCACCCTAAAAATCAAAATAACCGCAAATCGCTTAATAAAAGCACAATAAGATGATCTAAAACAAGCTTTTATAGCAAGCTATTACATGGCGAGTGGTTATTTGATTTAGGTCAAAATTAACGTTTTTAGTCGGCGCATAATCAACACAGATAAATTTGATGGAGAGATAACATGCAGGCTAAAACACAAAAAGAAAGTAAAATGGAATTAGTTGTTATTGGTATAGCGTTGATTGCATTTGTAGTTGGCTTAGTCGGCCATTTAGCAGGAGCAAGCTTTGCTAACTTTGATACCTTTGGTTATATCGCAGCGCCAACACCACTGATCTTAGCAATCATCGCATTTGTTGCCTATAAAGTGGCTGCTAGTGCAGAAGATTAAACCAGCAACTCAACAATATAATTCATCACTTGGCGTGAGTAGATCATACTGGTGTGACTTAAATGAAACACTTTATGTTCTGCCATGCCTTTGAGTTTGGTTTCATCAATTAATACCGTACCATCTGATTGACTACCTTTGGCAATTAGCGGCATGAGGCCGATCGGTAAATCGCCAGCAATACTATAAAGCTTGGCATTAAATGGCCAATCACCATTTTCGGTCAGTAAAAACTCCACACTGTTTTTTAAAAATACATCAAAGCCTTTTTGCTGCATTCTGCGGGCTATATGGCTGCCTTTATGCGGTGTGCCTAAAGTAATAACTTTTGTTACGTTTTGGCTTTGCTCTGAATTTGCAGCAAGGTATGCACGCGCCACCAGTCCGCCCATTGAATGACAAACAAGGGCCGTATTTTTATCATTAATAAAATTATCAATCTGTTTAAAAATAGCGGCGCGATCGGGAGACAATGTATTGTAAGAGAGGTTGAGAATATCCAACCCAGACTTTTCGAGCTGCGAGCATAAAGGGCGCATTACAAAGCCAGACATATACAATCCGTGTAATACCACAACGCGTTTAACAGTCATACACCCTCTTAATCTATTGAACCTACAATTACATTAATTGTACTGGTTTTATTTCAATGTTAACTGAATCAGAGCTCACCCATACATCACCATCTTGAATGGTAATAGTCAGCGATATATTGCGATCAACCAGCGCTGCCAGCGCTTGAGTTGTAGCAAAATCTAAACTAAAAATACTTAAATTTTTAAACTCATACAATTTAGGTTGATGCTTTTGCCACCAAATTGCTTGGTTGTTTTCACCATAAGTGTATAGCACCACTTTTTTAGCTTTATTACAGGCTTTTTTAACACGCTTTTCATCAGGTAAACCAAGCTCAACCCACAGCTCGATCTCATCGCTATAGCTTTTATGCCACAGCTCTGGTTCATCATCAGCCGATAAACCCTTAGTAAATTCTAAACCATCACAGGCATTAAGTGCATAGGCAAGCAAGCGGATCATCAAGCGTTGCTCGGTTTCTGAAGGGTGTTGTGCCAAGGTTAAATTAAAGTCTTGGTATACGTTGCGGTCCATATCGCTTAGCGATAACTGCGCTTTAATAATCGTCGATTTAAGAGCCATAACAGTTTATTTAAAAAAATTTGCGTCAGTATAGCGCAATTAAGGGCTGAGCCAGTTAAAATAGCCCGAAATTATCTGTAGGAGTTAAAAATGGCTATCCAGTGGTTCCCTGGTCGCTTGAATTAATTTCCGTAGCAATCCGGTGTTTTATTTTATTTACTTATAGAACAATCATTTAAAGTTATTTCGTTCCGTAACCTTCCAGTATTACCTTCCTACTTCTGAGATTTTTAATACCCACAATAGTACCCATGAGATTGTATTGTATATATACTAGCTCTAAATAGCATTGTGGAGCTTCTTATGGCTAGGCCTGTAGTTCGTCTAACAGACAAGAAAATAAAATCTATTGCCAGCGTTGATACAGAGCAAACGCTTTCTGATGGCGGTGGTCTTCAATTACGTGTTTTACCTAGTGGTACTAAGTCCTGGCAATTTAAGTTTAGGGATCCAATAAATAAAAAGTTTAATAGAGTACCTTTGGGGCTTTATCCTGCTTTATCGCTTTCGAATGCTCGTACTAAGGCAATTGAATATAATGAGTTGTTAGCTCGAGGGATCAACCCAAAGGTACATGAATTAGCTAAGAAGCAATCTGAAAGTCGAAAAGCTGCGAATACTTTCTTAGTAGCCGCAGAGCTTTGGTTTGAACGCAAACAGCCTACTGTGACCGCTCATCACGCAGCTAGGGAATGGCGAACACTTGAGATGTATATTTTCCCCAAGTTGA
Source organism: Pseudoalteromonas sp. 1181_04 (assembly GCF_052850545.1). Classification (NCBI taxonomy): domain Bacteria; kingdom Pseudomonadati; phylum Pseudomonadota; class Gammaproteobacteria; order Alteromonadales; family Pseudoalteromonadaceae; genus Pseudoalteromonas; species Pseudoalteromonas sp. 1181_04. The sequence goes on along the minus strand of NZ_VXCS01000006.1, from coordinate 157,090 downwards.
AAGACACGCCTTTAGAAAGCATTACAGCGATTGATACCATTGAAATTCTCAGGCCACTTGAGGCTGACGCTAAGCACTCCACAATTAAGCGTATTTGCCAAAGCTTAAACCAGATCATGGATTACTCGGTAAATCATGGCTTTATCAATGCCAATCCACTAGCAAAAATTATAAAAGTATTTACTAAAAACACGGTTGAGCACATGGCTACAATAAGGCCTGAAGAGCTACCTGATTTTTTAACGGCTGTGAATAACTCTCAAACCATTCAGGACAAAACCAAGCTTTTAATTTTGTGGCAGTTGCACACAATGACTCGTTCAAAGGAAGCCGCAGGCACTAAGTGGGCAGACATTAATGTTGAAGAGGCTGTTTGGGTGATTCCTGCTGAAGAAATGAAGCGTAGAAGGGCTCACAGAGTGCCTTTAACGCCTGCTACCTTGGCAATACTTGAACAAATGAAACCATTGAGCGGTCACCATGAATATGTATTCCCGAGTGAGCGTAATGAAAAGGGCCATGCAAGCACTTATACGGTCAATGCCGCGATTAAACGCAGTTTGGGTTACAAAGATAAGCTGGTGGCTCATGGCTTGCGCTCAGTTGCATCTACAGCTCTTCATGAGGAAGGTTACGACAGCCTTTTGGTCGAAGCCTGCCTAGCCCACGCAGATGAAAACGAAACAAGAGCGGCATATAACCGCTCTGATTATTTAGAGCAACGCAGGCCGATTATGACATGGTGGAGTGAGTTGATTGGGCAGGCTAGTCCCAAGTAAAAGTACTTAATCAAGCATTGTTTTGACTATTTCATTGAGGGCTTTTTTCTCAGTAGTTTTTTGTTCTTTAGCGTAATTGGTTAGTTTTTTTTGGTTTGCTTTGGTTAAACCTAAAGAGTTGTTACTTTTTTGACGAAATGACCTTTGTTTGTTTGCATTATATAAGTAAGCGGTGAGGTCTTTTTGATCAGGTAAAAGATCTACTTCCAGAGTTTCCTTACCATTAATATCTTGAGTACAATCGTAAGCTGAAGGTTGATTAAGCTTTTCGACAATAGAAGTAAAAGTAACTTGACGGTAAAGACGAACTGTAACATTACCAACAACATTAAATGCAGCCAGAGGTGTCGATGGCGCAGTGATAGTGAGATCGTTAATATCAGTATGTATTAATTCATCGATAGCATTAAATTTGATTTGATAGTTATATTTTAAAGGGGAGCCGGAAAGAAAGAACTTACTTGTTTGTGAATTAACATTAGTATTGTTAGAAGGTTTGATAGCCTCGATATGATGAAAAAGGGGTTTTTCGACATTTTTCACAAAGCGACCTTTTAAAAACCTCCAGTTAGCTATTAGTGAAATACATGACCAATAAATTGTTTCATTATCAATTGGTTTTATGAATTGGAACGTATCTTTTTGCCCTGACGCCTCATCTACTTTTTCCATTAGATAACGCCAAACCCAACTACATGTCTCTTCATCTTTTATGTCCAACCAAGGAAGTAGGCTTTTACCTGTTAGATACTGTGAATAGCTGCGCTTCATAGCCAGTAAGTAGTTTTGTTTGACTCCATCATTGCACATTGCAGCGTCAAAAGTTTTTATTATCAGCGGATATGCCTCCTTAATGTTACTTGCAAAATTTCTATAGTACTTATTTTGTGGAGCGAAATGAATCTGTGAAATAGGGTTAAGGTTTATGTAAAAAAGCACCCAGCATACCTGCTTTGGATTTTTAATCGATAGCCAATCAAAACTCTCAATAGGGAGTATATTTTCAAAGTAACTCTTCATTAAGAGACTCAATTGAAACTGTAAACGAACTCCTACTCCATTAATGGATTCATTTTCCCAGCACTGAATAATCTCGCGAGCTTCTTGAATGTTTGTAGGGAATCGATTTACCGTAAACAACTCAGTGTGATGAATATATTCAACTAACCAATACAGTGATCTTTCATCATTTTTGAATGTGTCTAGCCATGACATTTTTGTAATTCCTTATCAAGTGAAGTTCATTTATAGCATAACTAAAGCGTAATTTATAAGTGATTTATTCATAATAAATAAAACTATTTATAGTAAAAAAAACGTAACTAAGATACTTTATATAAGCGCGTTTTTACTGGGTTAACCTATGTTTTAGTGTTTATTTTCTTAGTTTTGATTTTATGATCTATCGCATGCTAGTTTTGAAAAAGCAAATATTAAGCTTTGTAGGCAGATGAATTGATCCCACATCGGTACTACTTTTCTCTTTTTTCTTTCTGTTAAATTCAACTCAACAGCCTAGGGTTTTTTGATTCATACCACACAAACCTGATGGGTTGTTTTTCTGTATAGGTAATATATACACAGCACTACCTTTTCAAACTTATAAAGCAATAATGGATAAATAATTACTAAGGAGACACCTCTTATGTGACTAACTAAAATCAAGAGGAAAATAATGAATATACGTCATCCAGTTAATAGGAACTTAGTGATAAACAAAGGGGGTTTCTACAAAAATATTCCTGTATGGAATAAGGGAGATTTGATACAAAATTATTTAATATCTATTGAGCAGGTTCTAACTCAAAGTCTGAATGAGCACCCTAGGACTTTAGCTATTAGGTTCGATTTAAGATTTCCAGTTAGCTTTGGGATTATTGATCAAGTTGCAAGCTTACAAACATCAAATATATCAAGCTTTTTTAAGAATTTTGATCTAGAAATAAAGCGTGACATTAAAGATAAAATTAAAAGAAACGGTAATGCTCACCATAGTAGTTTGAGATACATATGGGTCAAAGAGCAAGATAGCTCTTGCATGCCCCATTATCATGTTGCGATTTTTCTGAATAAAGACACTTATTATGGTTTAGGTAATTATCAAGGTAATGGTGATAATATGGCTTCTCGTATAATAAGAGCTTGGGCCAGGTCTATAGGGATTGAAACCTATGATGCGGGTAAGTGTGTAGAATTTCCTGATAATCATACATACAGGCTTAATAGGAACAGTGAAAACTTTGCAGAGGATTTTGAACAGCTATTCTTTAGAGTTAGTTATTTTGCAAAAGTTGATACAAAAGCTTTTGGTAGTAAAGATAATTATTTTGGTTGCAGCAGAAGGTAATCAACTTCCCATTAAGCCACTCAACGAGTTTTTGAGACCTTGAACTACTTAAATAAGCTTAAGCCCTTAGTATATATGGGATGGCAAGTTCCCAAAATACCATTATGAGAACCTAAAAAATAAAACACTGGCAAGGCATTTTTAGTAGCAAAAATCGAGTGATTTAGCCACCATTCGATTTTGTCGTGATAATAACATTAACGCATCGACTTTCTATGCTTGGCCTAAATGACGAAATAGTAAGGGTTAAAAAGCAACAGGTGATCCCGTTTGTTATTCATGAGCAAGCCTTTACACACCCTTCAATCATTAAACTCACCACACCAAACGGCTATCAAATAGACTTCGAGTCGACATTAGCTAACCAAACTTGAGCCAAATTATTGAGCGTACTGTGAGAGCTTGCACGCGCCAAGTTTACTTGGTCACGGGGTTCACCGACATGCGCAAATAAATCAATGGCCTGAGTATTATTGTCAGTGATACCCTATCTCTCGCTCCTTTAAGCCAAGCGTGGTTCGTTTTTTGCAATAAACGACGAGATAAATTAAAGGTTTTATTTTGGGATACCAACGGTTTTTGGCTCTATTATCGTCGTTTAGAACAAGGAAGATTTCAGTTGCCAAAACAGACTGATGAACACACGGCTAGGGGTATCGAGCAACGCCAATTACAGTGGTTGCTATCAGGATTACCGGTCAGTAATCAAACACGGCACTCGACTTTATCGGGGTTGTCGGAGATGATGATTTTACCGGCCTAATGCCGTGGAATGTGCAGCTAGGCTTTGATTATAGCTAAGCGCACTGCTTAAATGCGCGCTTACGTCATTGGCATATGGAGAACAAAAAAATGCAAAGATTGGAGTGAAAAGCAAGCGACTGAAAGCGGGTTGGGACAATGCTTATATTATGAAAGTGCTAACTGTATAAAATTAACCCGTTTACCTTGTATGGGCTATGAACTTATAATAATGAAACCCTAACATGGGTTTAGGTGGTATAACACCAATACAAAAGCTGGAAAAGTTAAGCAACGGAAATTCTAAAGCTAGCCTCCATTAAAAATGGGGGGGTATCGGGCGATTTAGTTACAAATCTTAAAGATAATCTCAATCGCTTCATCAATAAGAACATGTTTATTCTCCGTGGTTTCTTGCAAAAAAGCACCTAAATATTCAGTGATGCTAAATATCGAAATCTGCATCAGCGTGGTCAAATGCTTTCCGTTGGATAACATAAATGGCGATAATGTTTTCTTTATCACTTCGCAGAAATAGTCCCTGATATCGCTTTCTATACCAGAGTACTCTGGGTAGGCTTTTAACGCTGAGACAATATCATCATAAACTTTTCCATTAGTTTCGAGACAGTTGATGTAAGACGATATGTAAACGGCGATGGCACTTCGTAAATTATTTGATTGCGTTTTTATCAGATTATTCATTTGGGATGACAGCTCATTGTCACAGCGTCTAAATAGTGAGTACAACAGCATTTGGCGAGTTGAAAAATGATTATAAGTAATGGGCTTAGTTACGCCTGCTTTTTTTGCCAGACTGATCAGAGTCAGGGCATCCGTTCCCTGCTCTTTGACCATCTCGAAAGCCACATCCAGAAGCTGGGTATAGCGTTCTTCCTTTTTAAAACGAGATTTCAATATGACTTTCCTTGCTTCTTCTACGCAAAATCAACTTTGGGGAAATCAATCTTTGGTTGCGTGATGTTATTGACCCAATTGCTAAACGTGTTTAGAGCAGCCCATGCACATATCTGAATGATCTGGCCTTCAGTCAGCCCATGAGCCAAGGCTGACTCAACATCTTCGTTGCTCAAATGTCCTTGCTTTTCAAGAACCGTTCGAGAAAGGGATAAAATAGCTTGATCATCCAAGTTTGTTGATGTGGCTCTTTGAGCATCAGCACACTCCTGCAATGATACCCCAATTTTCTTGGCAGAAAAAGTGTGGCCAGATACACAGTAATGGCATTTGTTGTAGTTAGCAACACAGAGTGAAATCAGTTCTCGTTGCCGATCGGTAAGACTTCCAAAATCTTCAATACTTTGTTCAAAGTCTAAATAACCCCTCAGGCTTGCACCATCGATACCTAGGGCGGCATAAAAGTTCGGGATCATGCCGTATTTTTCTTTGAAGTCCGTCAGAATCGGAGCTGCTAGCTCGTCAGCCGTCTGAATGGTCCGTAGTTTAAAGTTTTTCATTTCATTTCCCTTCTTATTGTGCTGAAACTGGTAAACCGAAAATCAGATCGAATAACCAGTTATAAAAGAATGTAAAGAACATAAAGAACAGGGTGAGTCCAGCATCTAACAGGAATGCATCCCAGAGGCTAATGCTCAACCACCATGAAAAAATGGGTAAGGTCAGAGCTACAAAACCCACCTCAAAACCAACGGCGTGTAATATCCGTCTTCTAAGGCCTCTTCCACGGGTAATCAATGTTTTTTCCCATCTCTCAAACAGAGTGTTGTAAAGCGTATTCCAAATAATAGCCATTACCACAGTGATTACTCCGAGTAGTACCGGATGCCCTGAATCGTCATCTGCCCATGCATGAAATGCCATACTGATTAGTACTAGAGTAATAGCTTCATAAAAAAATATATAAGTAATTCGTCGTTTTATACCTTGCATTGTTTTCTCCTCAATTTCTCAAATTAATTTTTATTTATTTGAGAAAACAGGGAGGACAATGAGTACATCTGGAAGCTTTCGCTTTGTCGTGACCCCATACAATCCAAATGTATACACGATTTAAACAATAGGAGTTCTGTACCATCTTATTTAGTTACCAATAGTAATTTACATTTTAATATACCAATGGTAACTTAATTAGGCAAGTGAACTGAAATTACTTTTCCTTGCTATGTTTAAATTTAAATAAGGGATTTTATGTTTAATGTATTGAGTGATAGTAAAATCAGACTACTTGGTATTGGCGCAATTGTAGTATTTCTGGTGACTTGGGGAATGGACATTTTTTCAGTTGTCGATCCTTGCCCATATTGTCGTACACAGCGCTCAGTGATTGGTTTATTGGGGGTACTGATGCTATTCCGAAATCTTCATTGGTCAATGCTGCATCTGGGAAATGTTTTTGCGTTTTATGGTGCACATGTTGCTGCTTTACAGCACTTTATGAATTGGGACGCGTTTGATGACGGCAATTTTGACATGTTATATCAACCTATTTACAAGAACGACTTTTATTTGTCTGCGGCCGCATTGCTTATTATCTTGACTCAAGTGGTTCTTATTAATCGACACTGGATAAAAAGATCTGAGTTGGCTTGATTATCTGAACAAGAAGAGTGGTCTTCTTAAGCAGGGTATTAGCGATTAACAAAGTATAGGGAACGCCCTAGCTCCAACTAGGACGTGTTGATCTTTGCGGTATGAAAAAAACAGCATGGAGATAAGGTATAATTGAATTCGCCAGAAAATTTCACACCGAACCTAATGCCGTGGAATCTGCAGCTAGGCTTCGATTATAGCTAAGCGCACTGCTTAAATGCGCGCATACAAATAAACGGTGTTATTGCACTATAAAAGAGTGCTCACTATGAGCACTCGTATTTAACTAATCAAACAAACTAGCAATGCCAGCAACTACTCCACCAGCTACCGCTAAAGGGATTGTAACTGGCGCAGACGCGACACCTGCACAAACTACTATTGCACCAGATGTAAGCGCTCCAGCAGCTGCACCGGAGCCTATAGCCACGGCGGTTCTGCTTACGCTAGCATCATTACTGCCAGTTATCTGTTTGGATAACTCATTACCAACTAAGCCGCACGAAACGGCTTTATTTAAAGACATAATGCCTTCCTTTTAGTTAAGTAAAACAAGCGCCAGAATGACGCTAGGGTTATAGCTCTAGTTCTTCAAAGTCTTTGTCTATTTCCTCCTGTGTTATGCCTATATAACGAAGTGTTGTTGCTTCGGAGCTATGGCGAAGCATTTTCATTACTCGGGCGATGTCGTGGGTTTTCTGATACAAGTGATAGCCACGTGTTTTACGCATTGAGTGAGTACCTAAATGAATATTTAGCTCTTCACCCACTAGCGCAAATGCTTTTGTAACCGCTCTACGAGATAGCGGTTTGGGCTTTGAGTTAATCGCTTGTTGATTTCGGTATGATTGAAATAAGTAGATGTGATGTGGATGTGTAAGCTTAATTTCGTTGATTAAGTTAAGCGCCTTATCATTTAGCTTAATTTCAGCTAATTTTGAGGTCTTTGACTCGTAAATAATCAACCTATCGTTATTTATGTCAGTAAACTTCACTGCAAGTAAGTCAGATATTCTAAGCGCGAGATTTAAGCCAATGTTCCATATTTGGCTCATTTGCCTTGAGCAACGCTTTTCTAGCAAATAACTAACAAGTCTTACTGTATCAAGATCTTTAACCGCTTGTACTTCAGCCATAAAAACCTCCAGTTACTCAGTAGTAATCATTACCTGATAACAACCTGTGTTGTAGTACTCAACAAAGTTTGAAATAAACAAGGCTAACAACTCTTTACCTTCCTTAGCGTTTAACCAACCAGCTAGAAAGTGATAAACCTGCTTAATGCTAAAGCACACATCAATTTCTTTTATCAGTTCAGGGGTATGACGGCCCTGATACGAAAAGTCAGTAATATAAATAAGCTGCCAGCAGGTGGCCTGCTTTTCCAACCTAACCTCTACAGGGTGAAAGCCTCCAGCTTCAGGGCTGTAGTCTGGATCTCTAAAGTTAAGCGTAACCGCCTTAGCTCCGCCTACCGAATCACCTCCCTCAATAACTGCACTTACAATCACACCAATAAAAGACTCAGGCACTTTTAAGCCTGATACTTGCTCTATTTGTAACGCCATATCTAATTCCTTTTAAATTAATCCATGTTCAGCAAATGAATACGTGCTTTCGCCAATGATGATGTGATCAAGCACAGATACATCAATTAGGTTTAAAGCTTGCTGTAATTTGGTAGTAATAAGCTTGTCTGCTTGAGATGGGGTAGTAACGCCTGAAGGGTGGTTATGCGCCAATATAACTGATGCAGCATTAAGCTCCAGAACTTCTTTAACGACTTCTCTAGGGTAAACACTAGCTGCGTTAATAGTGCCTCTAAATAGCTCTTTAAACTCTAGTATGCGGTTCTGGCTATCTAAAAACAGTACGGCAAATACTTCATGTTCATGTATCACGAGTTTATGTTTTAAGTACTCTTCGCAATCATTAGGGCTATTTAAAGCGCCATCTCTAAACTGCTTCTTAGCGATTATGTATGCAGCGGCTTCTAGTATCTGCTCATCATTTACGGGGTGTTTAAATTCATATAACGACTGTTGACCTTGCATTGTAAATTCCTCTTAAGTGGTTCATGCAAGTTAGTGATGTATATGTGTAAGTTTTTTGTTTGAAGAGCATAAAAAAATACTGACCCCGGAAAGGTTATGTACTAATAACCAACCGGAGAAATTCCATGCGTTTAATCAAATTAAAAGAAGTAATCGAAAAAACATCACTAGGCCGTTCAACAATTTATGAGTTTATGACTAAAGGCATATTTCCAAAACAAGTACCGCTTGGTGCCAAATCGGTAGCTTGGCTTGAGTCAGAAGTTGATGACTGGATAATGGAAAGAATCGGGCAAAGAGATAATAGCTGCATGTAGTATGCAGCTATGGATTTATGAACTTTTAGTTATAGCGACAATTGCTATAGCTATAATGCATAAAACAGCTACTTTTTCTATTGAAAGATCTTTTGCATTACTAACCAAGCTATCTAGATTTATAAAATTATCAAAATTCATGGAACCACCTTTTTTCCTCGTTATTAACGTAAGTATTAGTTACAGATTAATATTTAGCGAATAAAAGTATTTTTAATGTGTGCTTTTAACAATCCAAGGTTTATTGTTTAACTTAAAAGTATAATTTTGCTTCAAAATTTAAATTTCTATATTATCGATAGAGAAAATAACAGCTGACTAGTTATTGGGTGTATTACAACCCAGCATTGGGAAATGTCTTACACAATTGTTAGCAGCAAATTTGTTAAAGTTGTATCTCACTTATCAACTTGTCTGATATTGCTTAAGGTGGAAGTATCAACCACTACCGCCTGTGTTAAATATATTGTTATAAGTACTTGCAATGGAAGAGCATAAATGGAAATTAAACCTGAAGATCAAGCCCGATTAGTTATAGATAAAAAGCTAATTGAAGCGGGTTGGACTATCCAAAACAAAAAACGCATGAACCTTTACGATGGTAAAGAAGGTATTCATGGTATCGCTATTCGTGAAATGGATACGTCTACAGGTCCTGTTGATTATATGCTTTTTGTCGATGGCAAGGCTTGTGGTGTTATAGAAGCTAAAAAGGATGGTATTTCATTAGGTGGGGTAGCAGAGCAAAGCGGCCGTTATAGCTTATCTAAGTCAGCGTTTACTCAACGTTGGCTAGATGATTTACCTTTTACATACGAAGCCAGTAGTCTTGAAGTCCGCTTTTGTGATTATCGTGACCCTAAAGCACGTAGCCGCAGCATCTTCCACTTTCACAAACCTGAAACCCTCAAAAACTGGCTTGAAGAAGAAAACACACTTCGAGCGCGTATGCATGACCTGCCAGAGTTAAATACTGAAGGTCTACGCGATTGCCAAATAGCAGCCATTACAGGCATTGAAGACTCACTTAAAAAAAATAAACCTCGTGCTTTACTGCAAATGGCCACAGGATCAGGTAAAACCTTTACCGCCGTTACTCAAATTTATCGCCTAGCAAAATACGCAAAAGCCAAAAGAGTATTGTTTTTGGTAGACCGTGGTAACTTAGGCCGTCAAGCTAAAAAAGAATTTGAACAATACGATACCCCTTTAGATGGACGTAAATTTACCTCTCATTACAATGTAAACATGCTTGGCACAACAGGTGTTGCGGATACCACTAAAGTTACCATTTCAACCATTCAGCGTTTGTACTCTCAATTAGCAGGTACAGAGTTAGATGATGATGCCGATGAACGTTCAGGCTATGAAATAGAAGCGAATACAGAAACCAAAGAACCTCGCAAGATTAGTTATAACCCAGAAATGCCCATTGAAACCTTTGACCTCATCATCATCGATGAATGTCATCGTTCTATTTATAACTTATGGCGACAAGTCATTGAGTATTTTGACGCCTTCTTAATTGGCTTAACAGCTACACCGACTAAGAAAACTATCGGCTTTTTTAAGCAGAACCTCGTATCTGAATATACTCATGAGGATGCGGTAATCGATAAAGTTAACGTAGGTTACGACATCTATCGCATTAAAACTAAAAAGTCAGAAGAAGGTGATTTAATAGAAGCAGGCACCGCTGTACAAGTACGTGACCGTTTAACTAAAAAGAAACGCCAAGAAATTCTCGACAAAGACGAAAGCTATAATAAAAAGCAACTTGATCGAAGTGTTATCGCTCCTAATCAAATACTCACTGTACTCACAGCATTTAAAGATAATTGCTTACCTGATTGCTTTAGTGGGCGAACATGGGTACCTAAAACCTTAATATTCGCTAAAGATGATGACCATGCCGATCGTATTGTTGATAAAGTACGAGAAGTGTTTAATGAAGGGAACAGCTTTTGTAAAAAAGTAACGTACCGAGTTGGTAAAAAAGCAGCGGAAGATACTATAGCTGAATTTCGTACTAGCCCTCGTTTACGCATTGCTGTAACAGTAGATATGATAGCCACAGGTACCGACATTAAACCTTTAGAATGTCTTATTTTCATGCGTGATGTTCGCAGCCAAGCATACTACGAACAAATGAAAGGGCGCGGTACACGGGTAATTGATGATGACTCACTTAATGCAGTAACGCCAGATGCCAAAGCAAAAACCAAGTTTGTTTTAGTAGATGCCGTAGGCGTAACTGAAACTGATAAAACTGAAAGCCAAGCGATGGAACAAAAGCCGTCAGTTTCTACTGAAAAGCTCATGGAACAAATAGCCCGAGGCGATAGGTCGGCTGAAACCATACGTAGTTTAGGCAACCGCTTAATACGATTAGATTTAAAGATTGATGATAAGCAACGAGCTGAACTAAGCGAATTAATGGGTAAGCCGTTAGTATTAGTAGCCGGTGAATTAATCCATGCCACCAATGAAGATTATTTAGAGCAACAAGCAAAAGTTGAATTTGGCACCGATGCGCCAACCCAAGAGCAACGAGATCAGGTTTATCAACCGCTAGCAAACGCAGCAATAAAGCCGTTTCATAACCCAGATGTACGAGAAACTATTGAAAAGGTAAGGCGCAATACCGACCAAATTATTGATGAAAGTGCTGATGAGTTAATTGATGCAGGTTTTGATGAAGAAAAAGCGCAACACATCATTGAAAGCTTTAAACAATTTATTAATGACAATAAAGACGAATTAACGGCAATTGAGTTAATTTTCAGCAAACCATATCAACAACGACACTTAAGTTACGAACAAATAGAGGAATTGGCTGAAAACATTCAGGCACCACCGTATAATCTCGCCCCAATAGAAGTGTGGAAAGCTTACGAGCAACTTGAAACAGCCAAAGTGAAAGGTGTGCCACCGGCAACACTACTTACCAACATTGTAAGCCTAGTCAGTTATGCCACAGGTTTAAAAGATGTACTAGAGCCTTTCCCGCAAGTGGTTGAACGCCGCTTTGATACTTGGTTAACGCAGCAACAGCAAACAGGTGTTGAATTTGATGCTGCCCAACTTGAATGGCTGGCACTAATTAAAGAGCAAATTGCTCAAAATGCAGAAATGATGATAGAAGACTTTGATTATGCCCCGTTTACCCAACAAGGTGGCGTACTGAAAGCCAAGCAGTTATTTGGTGACAAACTAGATAATGTAGTCAATGAATTGAATGGCTATTTGATAGCTTAGACATATAACTAAATTAGAAGTTTAATGAATAAATTTGAAGTAAGTAGCATTCCTCCTAACTGGGCTGTTGCAACAGTTAATGACTTAGGTCAATTCATAAATGGTTTTGCTTTTAAACCCGACCACTGGGGAGATGGAGGTGTACCTATTGTAAGGATACAAAACCTTACCAACTCTTCAAAACCATTTAATTATACTAAGATTGATGTACCTGAAATTTACTCAATTTCAAATGGCGATTTGCTAGTTAGTTGGTCTGCTACACTGGATGCATTTATTTGGAAAGGGGGGAGTGCTTGGCTTAATCAGCATATTTTTAAAGTAATTCCAAGCAAGTACTTTCATCCAGGGCTGAGTTATTATTGGATGAAAATAGCTATTGAGCAAATGGTTAATACTGAGCACCTTCACGGTAGTACCATGAAACATATTAATAGAGGTCCATTTCTAGCTCATGAAACTAGAATTCCTCCTTATGGGGAACAAGTTGAAATTTTTAATAAGATAGAAGAGCTATTTTCACATATAGATGCCGGTGTTGAAGGGCTAAAACAAGCTAAAGCTAAACTACAACAATACCGCCAATCTGTATTAAAAGACGCGGTAACGGGCAAGTTAACTGAAAAGTGGCGTGAACAAAACGCCGATAAATTACAGCCAGCCGATGAATTACTTGAACGCATTTTACAAGAACGCCGGGCAAACTGGGAAGCCGAACAACTTAAAGCTTTTGAAGAAAAAGGCAAAGTGCCTAAAGATGATAAGTGGAAAGATAAGTATAAAGATCCCCTCCCTCCTGAAACTGAAGATGTGCCGGATATCCCAATTGAATGGGGTTACTTAAGACTTGAAGCTATCTCAAATATTCAAGGTGGCATTACCGTAGATGCTAAACGAAAGCCAGATGAAACAACATTGTTACCGTATTTGAGGGTAGCAAATGTCCAAAGAGGTTATTTAGACCTATCCAAAATGAAAGATATTAGAGTTCCTAATGACAAAGTAGATAGCCTGCTACTTCAAGACGGAGACATTTTGTTCAACGAAGGTGGCGACAGAGATAAGCTAGGGCGCGGCTGGGTATGGCGTAATGAGATCGATAAGTGTATCTATCAAAACCATGTGTTTAGAGCTCGTTTATATAGTAATGAGCTTGTGCCTGAGTTTGTATCTATCTTTGGTAACACAATAGGAAAAGAATACTTTATAAAACAAGGTAAACAGACAACTAATCTAGCATCAATAAATAAAACTAAACTAAGCGCTTTTCCAGTGCCTTATTGCTCATTAAATGAAATGACAAAGATTATTGAATTTGTAACTGACAAAGTCGGTAAAACAGATCGTACAATAATCGAAGTGGATAAAAAAATATTACACGCTAGTCAACTTAAGTCTTCAATTTTAGCCAAAGCTTTTTCAGGCGAGTTAATTGAGAATATCGAAACGGATGAAACGGCGGAACAACTACTCGAAAAAATCCAAACTGAAAAACAGCTTTTAGAAGAAAAAGCCAAACTTGCCAAAAAGAAACCTAACACGAGAGCAAAAAAAATGGATAAACAGCCAATTATTAATGTGCTTAAAAAAGCAAAGAAAGCATTAAGCGTAGATGAGTTGTTTGAGCAAGCGGGTTTTCAAAATGATGTTTCACCTGAAGGCATTGAAGCCTTTTACCAAGAGTTAAAAATAGTTACTGAGAATGAAAACGTAACAGTAACGCCTGTTATGTTGAAAGAAAAGAAGCAAGGTGACAAGTTTGAATACAAGGAAGTAAAAGAAAATGAAGCTGGATAAACTATGGATCAGTGAGTTTAAAAACCTTAAAGATATTAAAATTGATTTTGACCAAGACGAGTTGGTAACGGTTGTTATCGGTTGGAATGGTGCGGGTAAGTCAAATGTCATTGAAGCTTTGGTTATAATATTTCGCGACCTCGATTTACACAAAGAACCGTCGTTTTCGTACAAGCTTGAATACATTTGTCGTGGTAATCGTATTTTAGTTGATGCAACAGATACCAAAGTAAAAAAAGAACAATACAAAGTACTCGTTCACGAAGAAAGAAAGCCAGAAAAAGTAGTTACCGATAAATACATAGATTTTTTTAATAACAAAGATCGAGAATATTTACCTTCAAATGTATTTGGTTATTACTCTGGCCCGAGTGATCGTTTAGCTACGCACTTTTACGACCATCAACGTAAGTTTAGAGATCAGCTTTTATACCCTGAAAAGTACGGTTTAGATGAAAAAACACTTCCGTTAAGGCCTTTGTTTTATGCTCAAAAAGTTCATAGTAACTTTGTATTACTTTCATTCTTTTTAGGTGCTGATGAAAAAGTTAAAAAATTCTTAAAAGAAAAGTTATTTATTGAAGATATTGAGTCAGTATTGTTTGTTCTTAATAAGCCTGATTGGACAAGTAAAGAAGGTGATCCGAGATTTTGGAATGCAACAGGCGTTGTAAGGCCGTTTTTAGATAGGCTCTTTTCTGCTTCTTTAGCACCAATGCGTAAGAAGATAAAAGTACCGCACCCAATGAAAAAGAACCCTGAAAATGTAGATGCATTATTTCTTTACCTAAAAGATATAGAAGCTTTACAAGACGTGGGTCAAGAAACATCAGATAAAGATTTTTTTAAATTACTTGAAAGTATCTATTTTTCAAACTTGATTCATGAAGTACGTATCAGGGTTAAGATTAAAAATAAAAACGGTACTGATGAATCGCTAACTTTTAGAGAGTTAAGTGAAGGTGAACAACAGTTAATTACCGTACTTGGTTTATTACGCTTTACACGTGATGATGAATCCTTGTTTTTACTAGATGAGCCTGATACCCATTTAAATCCTGCGTGGAGTATGGAGTATATTAACTTTTTGAAAGAAGTAGCTGGCTTTAATTTAGATGCTAAAGAAGACACAGGTGATAAAGATGATGCAGAATCAGACGCTGTTGATAACAGCCATATCGTTCTAGCAACACATGATCCCATTGTTATTTCTACCCTTAAGCAAGAACAAATTAAAATAATGAAGCGTGATGAAGACAGCTTAAAAGTTTTTGCTGCGTCACCGCTTTATGAGCCTAAAGGCATGGGTTTCTCCGGTATTTTGATGAGTGACATGTTTGGCTTACGTTCTGATTTAGACCCTAAAACACTAGCCAAGCTTGATGAACACGCGATTTTACTAGCAAAAGAAGATCGTTCAGAGCCAGAAGAAAAGCGTTATAAGCAGCTACAAGAGCAATTAGACAAATCAGGCTTTCTTGATGCCTATTCAGACCCATACTTCTCAGCCTTTGTTAAAGCATGGGGTAGAAAACATGGTGATAAATTATTCACTCAAACCTTTTTAAATGATAGAGATAGACAGCAACTAGCCGATATGACGGATGAAATACTCGCTGAACTTGATGCTGAAGAGGCAGAAAAGTAATGCGTTATATTGACATAGATGAAGTCGACTTGGATCTTCCTGATAACTGGTATGATACCGTCGAGCAGGCTTGGGAATATGTGAATGGTAAGGTAGAAGAAGCGGAAGCTGCCACTATTGTTAAATCAGAAAAAGAGGGTTGGACTCCTGAGCAGCAAACAGAGAAAATTGTAGTAGCTAAAGAAAAAGCCCGCAAAAAAGCTATCGGTGCAAAAAGTAATGTATGGGGTCAATTAAGTACCATTATATCAAAACGCTCATATGGTAAATGTTGGTACTGTGAAAGTAATGAGCTCAGGTCCGACAATCCAATCGACCACTTTAGGCCCAAGGGAAAAGTAGCTGAATGCCCAGAGCACCCAGGTTACTGGTGGCTGGCATTTGATTGGAAAAATTATCGTTTCGCGTGTACTTTTTGTAACTCTAGACGAGTTGATGTTGAAACAGCTGGTGGTAAACAAGATCATTTCCCTGTTTTTACTCCACCTGATTGGAATAAGTCTGAAGGTGATAATAATTTAGAAAGGCCTAAACTGTTAGATCCTACTGATGAAGACGATTACAAGCTTCTTACATTTAATAAAAATGGGGAAGCTTGCCCTAACTGTGATGATGAAGACACTGAAGATTTTCAAAAAGCCAAAGAGTCTATTGAAAAATTTCATTTGAACCATGGCCCAACAAAAAAAGCACGAAAGGCAATAAAGCAAAAAATAATGCAAGTGGTCGCTGATACAAATGAGTTGTTAGCGCAAGGCATTGATATTAAATCAGGCCAAATCAAGTCTAATAAGAAAGAACTTATTAAATTAATTAGACCTTCTTGTACCACCACAAAATTTAACACGGCTGCAAAACTGTATCTAAGAGAATTCGAAGATAATGTTTGGGTTAAAGAAATATTAGATAGAGATTAGTAATGAATAATGTAAGCACCACAGAAATAGTTAATCGCGTTTGGAACTACGCCCATGTATTGCGTGATGAAGGCGTAGGTTATGGCGATTATGTAGAGCAACTCACCTATCTTATTTTTCTTAAAATGACTGCTGAGCGTGTTGCAGGCGGTCAAGAAGGTGAAAGCCTTGCTACATTGCAATGGACTAAGTTAGTAAAGCTTGATGGTTCAGATTTAGAAAAAGAATATCGTCATACCCTAGAAACGCTTGGTGAGCAGAAAGGTACTTTAGGTACTATTTTCCGTAAAGCGCAAAATAAGATCCAAGACCCAGCTAAGTTAGAGCGCTTAATCGATATGATTAATAAAGAGTCATGGTCCACATTAAGCATTGATGTAAAAGGGGCTATATATGAAGGCCTTTTACAAAAAGGTGCAGAAAGTGAAAAGAAAGGTGCCGGCCAGTACTTTACGCCGCGCCCAATTATTGAAGCGATTGTAGATGTAATGCAGCCACAACCTATGCAGATTATTGCAGACCCTGCATGTGGAACAGGTGGCTTTTTAACGGTTGCTCACGACTATATTACTAATAATAAAGATCGCCCACTTTCAAAAAAAGAAGCCCGATTCTTAAAGCATGATGCTTTTAGAGGCAATGATATCTCTGACTCAGTTGCTCGCTTATGTGCGATGAATTTATATCTCCATGGTATTGGTACTGATGAGTGCCCTATATCAACATCTGATGCGCTAGCTAAAGAGGTTGGCGCTAATAAAGTTGATATGGTTTTAGCAAATCCACCATTTGGTAAGAAAAGTTCAGTTACTATTATTAGTGAAAAAACAGGTAAAATTGAAAAAGAAAAGCTTACATACGAGCGTGAAGATTTTTGGGCAGACTCATCAAACAAACAACTCAACTTTGTTCAGCACATTGGCAATATGTTAAAAGTTGGTGGTAAAGCTGCTGTGGTATTACCTGATAACGTTTTGTTTGAAGGTGGTGCTGGCGAAACCATACGTAAAGAGCTATTAACGCGTTTTAATCTTCACACCATTTTACGACTGCCAACGGGTATTTTTTACGCTCAAGGTGTTAAAGCGAATGTTTTATTCTTTGATGCAAAGCCAGCGTCTAAAAAAGCATGGACCGAAAATGTGTGGGTTTATGATTTTAGAACCAACGTGCACATGACACTTAAAGCTAAAAAATTAACACGTACAGACTTTGATGAATTTGTAGACTTATTTTCAGCTTCAGACATTAAAAAACGCATTTCAAATTGGCAAGAAGAAGAGCGTGAAGAAGATGGCGGGCCAGGCCCCGATGGCCGCTGGCGTCAGTTCAGCTACGATGAAATTATTGCCCGCGATAAAACTAACCTTGATATCTCATGGTTAAAAGATGATTCGTTAGAAGATACCGAAAACCTTCAACCACCCGCTGTTATAGCTAGTGAAATTGTAGAGCTACTTACTGCTGCTTTAGAAGAGTTTAAAAGCGTGGAAGAAGCGTTAGCTGATGACGATGAAGAGTTTATTGTAGTTGAATAACTTTGGCCTATGAGGGTTTCATGACAGTATCTGTATCACACATAACGCATATTGATAACTTGGCTAGTATTTTAGGTCAAGGTTGCTTATGGTCTGACGCTAAACGTATTGAGCTTGGTTTAGTTAACCAAAATATTGGTTATAGCCATATTAAGCAACGCCGTTTAGTTCGCCCTGTAAAAGTGGCTGCGGGTGGTACGATTGGGCAGTATGTGCCGTTTAATTTTTGCCCGCGTTCAGTCATGTTGTATGTTATTCATTGTGGGCATGACGACTTTGACGGAGGGCAAGATAAGGTATTACACTTAATTAGTGACACAGAAACTGTGCGCCTAGGTAATCAGCATTGCTTTTTTACTGATATTCATGCTGACTTAGAATATGCAGAGCAAGTTGATGATTTTACACGTATTAATGAGTTGGATATTAAACGTATTATTAATGAACGCTATTGGCAGGACTTTAAAGAAGAAAAACAAGCTGAGTTTTTGGCGTTTGAATCTGTACAATGGGCAGCTATTCGCCAAATAGGCGTAAAAACACAAGATGTTGCTAATGAAGTAAATATAATACTTCAAACTGTGCAGCATAAACCTGAGGTCTTAGTTAGGTCGCAGTGGTACTACTGAGGTTAAGATGATTACTTATCAAACTGGCAATATTTTACATGATCAAGCTGATGCTATTATCAATACAGTTAACACTGTAGGGGTAATGGGTAAAGGGCTTGCTTTGCAATTTAAAAAGGCCTTTCCTGATAACTTTAAGGTATACAAAAAAGCCTGTGACGATAAAGAGCTGGTAACAGGTGAAGTGTTAACTGTTGAGCTTAACTCTATTAATGCACCATTTTATATTATTAACTTCCCCACTAAAGCGCATTGGAAAGGTAAGTCTAAGCTTGAATATATAGAGCAAGGGCTTAACAGCTTAAAAGCTTAGGTAAAACGATTAGGTCTTAAATCAGTTGCTTTACCAGCACTGGGAAGTGGCTTAGGTGGCTTAGATTGGAATGCTGTCGATTCACTAATACAGCGTTCTTTAAATGAATTGCCAGACGTTGAGTGGCATGTATATCCACCACAAAATGCACCAACTGCCCAGGCGATGCCTAATAAAACTAAAAGACCCGATATGACACTCGGTAGAGCTGCCGTTTTAGGTTTGATAGAACGTTATACCTCTACAGGGTTTGGCTATCGTTTATCGCTACTAGAAGTGCAAAAGTTGGTTTATTTTTTAACTGCGGCAGGTGAACCACTAAACAAGGTGATATTTCAAAAGCATCATTATGGTCCTTACGCTGATGTGCTACGCCATGTACTAGATAAAATGGAAGGTCACTTTATTACCGGTTATGCAGACGGTATAAATAAGCCTGATACGCCTATAGAGCTTAAAGATGATGCTGCTATCGAAGCACTGAATTATTTGCAAGAATGCTCAGATACAAAACAACGATTTGATAAAGTAGCTAGGCTAATAGAAGGCTTTGAGTCGCAAAACGGTATGGAACTACTTTCAACTGTGCATTGGGTTGCAACTAATGAGTTAGAAGGTAATAACATTACTGATGAAGAGCTTATTAATACAGTACATAGTTGGAATGCTAGAAAATCGCAAATGAAGCCCACCCATATTCTTGCTGCTTGGAACAAGCTAAAACAAGAAGATTGGTTAAATTTAAAAGCACAAACAGCTTAAAACTATTTTAAAGGGAAGCGCGTAGCTTCCCTTTTTATATTTACAATTTCTTCTACAAAACGGCTATCTATCTTCGCCTTATTTAATTTAACTGCCGATTTCTTTATAATTCAAAGATAATACTTGGAAACTTTAAACAATTAGGATGTGATTAATGAAAAAAAATATGCTGACCTTATTAGGGATAGCATGCATTGGGATTGCTGCTTTCTTGTATTTTAAAATGAGCTCACATATCAATGTTTCAAAGTGGTATCAAAATGATGGATATCAATATTTAAACTCTATACCAACTTTTAAAGAACTTGTTCAGGGGAGGGGCGGTACACGAGCCCTTGGGCAACCGTATGTTTTTATTGATAGTGAAGGTAAGGGGCTAACTTTTTTAATGAAAGCCCCGCGTTTAACTAGGGGTCCAAAAGGTAGTTTACTGTATGGTTTAGATTTGGGCTTATTTGAAGAGTATACATATCAAGAATATAAGTTTGAGGTAAACGGAAAATGGGTAAAATACGAGACTGAAAATTTTAATAATACTAGCTTTTTGAGTCCTGCTACAAATGAAGGCTTTCAATACGTCGTAAATGCTTTTGCTGAAGGCAGGGTTGAAATAAAAAATGAATATGATGAAGTGGCCATTTTTAATGGCACTGGCTTGTGGCAAGCTATTGAAAATCAGGTTGATTACAACGGCAAGCTAAAAGGGGCTATTTAAGCAACTTCATTTTTCTTAGCTGATTTATTGAAGAGGATTTTGAATAGCTGGAGCTATATGTTTCAAGGTATCCTAATAAAGGCTGCATCAGGTGTTGGGTGGTAACCATTCAATAAAACTTAGTGACTCAGGCAAATAATTTTACAAAGAACCATACACCGATTATGTAGTAAACTTTATACATAAACGAAAAGTACAAAAGCATAGTTTTACTTTTAGTACCCACATTAGTACCCATAGGCTGCGGCCTTTAATTAAAGGTCATACAAATCAAATGAGTAGAGCAGGAATACAGTGGTTCCCTGGGCATATGAATAAAGCCCGTAATGAAATTAAAGAAATAATGCCACAAATGGATGTGATCATTGAAGTGCTTGATGCGCGCATTCCTTACAGTAGTGAAAACCCGATGGTGGCGACGTTGCGTGAAGGTAAGCCGGTCATCAAAATTTTGAATAAAGCTGATTTAGCCGATCCTAAAATGACGCAAACGTGGAAGGATTACTTTGAGCAAGAAAATGGCGTAAAAGCGATTGCGTTTGGTAATGATAAAGCGGCTGAAGTTCATCGTATTAATGAACTGTGTAAAAAATTAGTACCACACAAAGTCGGTGCTGATAAGCAAATTAAAGCCATGATCATGGGTATTCCTAACGTGGGTAAATCTACGTTAATTAATGTGTTAGCGGGTCGTATTGTTGCGAAAACAGGCAACGAACCGGCGGTTACTAAAGCGCAGCAACGTATTAAGCTAGAAGACGGCATCATGCTTTACGACACACCGGGTATGTTGTGGCCAAAAGTTGAAAATGAAAACTCAGGCTACCGTTTAGGTGCTACAGGTGCGATACGTGATACCGCACTTGAATATGAAGAAGTCGCTAGTTACACCGCTGAATATCTATTGCGGGCGTATCCTGAACTTTTAAAAGCGCGTTATAAAATTGATGAATTACCTGAAAATGATTGGGAATTTGTTGAAATGGCGGGTAAAAAGCGTGGTTGTATTCGTGGTGGTAACCAAATTGATACTTATAAAATGTCAGAAATTCTAATTAATGAATTACGCGATGGCATAATTGGTCGTATCACTATGGAAACTCCAGCTATGCGTGAAGAAGAAGAAGTGATGGTTGCAGGGCTTCGTGCTGCGGCTGAGGCTAAAAAAGCCGCTAAAGAAGAAGAGAAAAAACAACGTCGAGCACGAGCACGTAAAAACCGCCGGTAATTGTTTTTCCACTGGTTAGTTCGCTAAATTACAGACATAAAAAAAGCCCGTAAGGGCTTTTTTAGTTTCATATCTACCGTCACCGATATGAGCAATGTAGCAAGTAAAATAGTAGGGCGGTTACCTGTCACCAACATCAAGGGGCGTTGCGGTTAGTAACAGGTAACCTTAGCTGTTTACGTGCGCCACACGTGTTTCAGGGTCGAGAAACAAATCAGTTTATTCCGTACAAGTCGTTGTGCTTTGCGTCTTGTTGATATTGATTATCAGTTAGATCTTATGTTCTGTCAACACCCATTTGCAAATAATTCTCATTTATTTTATTTGCTGATAAAAACAACAAATAAAGCACTTTGTTGGCATTAATATTACACAGCCCGACTTCTTGCTGATATTAGATTATTTTGCATTGCTAATGCTTATGGCGTCTTATTACTTGCAATGCGGTTATTTATTTGTTCTACCAATTCTTTATCTTTGCTTCCTTCGCTATTAACTATAAGTAAAAAGTGCTCGCCTTGTTTGTCGATAACTTTAATCACTGTATTATCAAGTTGTGTTCTGCCATAAGTGACTTCGACGCTAGTAACATCCTTAAAGTGTTTTAAGTTTGATTCAAGTTGGCCTTGTTCATTTTGCCAATAGCTAAAAATGTAGTTGTCGCTTATACCATTGCCGTCGTTACGAAAATCTACCCACGCATCGCTGTAAAAATATAAAACATCTTCATCAATAGGTACTAATTGATGGCGTTTTAAGAATTGCATTTGAAATGACCACAATTTATCGCCTTTTACGATAGCGGTACTCGGTAATAAATAGACTTCTTCCAGTAAGCTTAAAAATAAAATAGGTACCCAGATTATGGCGATAACTATATTTCTTACTCGCCATTTAGAATTGTATGCAAGTGCGTCAGATGATTGGTTTAGGTGTTGAATGTAATTAACTAATGGCAGCCATAAAAATGGCAGGATACAAATAGCTATAGTAGTTGCTTCGTCAATACGGGTCATGAGACTTGCCAAAATAACCAGTAACCACGCAATAATTGCCAAGACGTTTGGCATGATTTTATTTTTATTGTGCTGCGTTTGGCTGTGTGCAACTAGCTCTAAATATAAAGAGTAATAAAAAAATATCGCGAAAATCCCGCGAGCAATCGGCATGATATGACTATTTTGCTGTATTTTAATTGCTTTCCAGTTGCGATAACTCCAGTAGTTAATAAAAAGTCCTAAAGTAAAAATACTATAAAGAATAAACTTTGCATTAGTAACTGGGTAAAACTGCGCATCACTAAATGTTGGGCGCTTTGCTGACTCGATACGCCATGCCACAATAAAAAATATCAGTGCGAGCAGGTAAGCAAGTAATACTACAATGATCCAATTATCGTTTAAATCAAAACTGCTAGTGGTATCTGCAGTTACATATTTAACAATGCCAAACTGCGCATTGTCGATTAGCTTGCCTCGTTCGCTCAGGTACAGTTTAATCTGATCAGCTGGAATATGATCTTGTTTGGCGCTAAATGAAAAATCGAGTGTTAATATATTGTCCGTAAAGTGGATATTCTTTTTGAAATTAAAGAACGCATTATCAATTTCACTTTGCTTATTATCAAAGTGCCAATTTGGTTCTTCAAATTTTATTTTAATAGTTGTTTCAATATTATTTGGGTACTTAAAATACAGCGGCGTTGTGCGATTAATTTGATCGGGTTCGTAAACGCTATTTTGTATCTCTGAGGCATAAAAGTCAGCTCTGAGTCCTTCGTCGTCAGGTTGCCAAAAATCATTAATAAGGTAAAACTCGTCACTTAACAGCTCGCCGTTATTTGTATTCTCAGTTACCGTCATCGGCTTATCAATGGTTATGCCTTGAAAATAGCCTTGGTAATATTCTAGGTAATCTTTCGCTATTTTATCGAGTCCATTGCGGGCTAATGAACTGCGTCTATTTACAGCATCAAACTGGCTATATATGTAACTAGTTTGAAATGTTGTTGGCTGTTCAGGTTTAAGAGCTATGGTGTAGTTATCATGCGTTTTAATTGTAATACCATCGACAGGAGGACTCATTTTTGTAAGCTGTTGCTCAAAAGGTTTAACAATCAATGCATAACCATAATTTGGTTGTGCTAAATGCGCTAAAGTTCCGGTTTGATAGTTTATTGTTGGATCTAGCCAATAACGTTGACCTGCATGCTCAAGCGTGACAATGACATGATCAAATATTTGTGCTGAGGCTGGTAGTTCAATTAACCGTTTACCTTCGTCAGTGTTCACTAATGCAGGATAGGCTTTGATCCCCATTGCTTTAAGTAATGAAATTAGCAGTACGGTTTTGTCTTTACAATCACCATAACGAAGTGCCAGAGTTTCAGATGCCGACGTTGGTTGGTGGGAGTTAGTACCCATCTCCAAGCCTAAATAACGAACCTCGTCTTGACTGAATTTTAATGCAGCGGCGATACGATCGGAGGCTTGTGGATTATGCATGGCTATTTCATCGGCAATGAGTGTTACAGGATCTGTTACTTCTATTGCGGATTGATATAAAGGGGCTGCCCAGTTAGCAACTTCCTGCCATGATTTTAATTCAGAGAAAAAAACCTGTTTATACGGGTTATACCAATATGGTGTTTGGCTTGAAGATGTGATTGTTGCTTGATTGTGTAAGCTGATTTGATAGTCATGACCAACAGCGAGCGGGGTGTCTTTTATGTCAACCTCGCCGTTAATTGTATTGATATAAAGTGGTGTGGGTTTTTGCCATAACACACGCATAAATTGTTGCGCCACCGGTACCGACCAGTTTAATGTGCGAGACGCGCTAAAATGTTGGTAAATAGGGTTGCGGCCAGTAATCGTAAAGCTGTAATCGAGCTGGTCGTTAATGCGCATATCATCAACAATAATATTTAAACTTAGGCTGCCGTTGTAAATTCCATTGGCTAATTCGGTTTCTCGTTGTAAGACCTTAAATTGTGCGCTAGCGAGTTTATTTATGTATTGCCCATCTCGGATAAGGCCAAGACTATTGAGTGTGAGGGTTTGATAACTGGGATCAAAGTCTAAATTAAGTTGGCTAATGTAATCGATGCCAGTTTGGTTCACCGCCTGCATCACAGTACGCGTGTAGCGCTGCTGAGGATGTTGAGCAGATACTTTTATTTGGGTATCAAGTAATCGGTAATAAGTACCATCGACGATTTGGTTGACTGGGATTTCCGTTTTAATCAGTGGCTGTTGTTTCACCCAATCATCTGCAGCTTGGATTTGGTATTCTTGGCTGGTGCTATAAAAACTTATAACTAAAAAACACACACTGAGTGTGAGGCTCGTTAATTGAGTCCATTTCATTATTGTTCTTCTTTTTGGCTGGTTTTAAGTGTCCCTATTGTTGTTAGATTACCAAGCTATGGCTTATAAGCCAATAAAATACAGGGCATTATCTTGGTAAGGTAACTAATACACGAGTACCTTGACCTTCAGGATTGGCTAATAATTGTAACTGACCACCTTGATTACGAATGAGTTCGCGGCTGATCACTAAACCGATCCCTGCGCCTTGCGCTTTTGTTGAATAAAAAGGCACAAATAGGTTTTCAGGATTTGTAATACCAGTGCCGCTATCGAGCAGCTTAATAACAACTTTATCTTTATGTTGTTGCCAGCTAAGAGTAGGTGCGCTTCTACCTCCGGCTTCAAAGGCATTTTTAATTAGGTTGATCAGTGCTTGTTCTAACTGGCCTAAATCTACATTGAAGTGCTGAGCTTCGACCATGGCGCTATCGGTATTGGTTAAATAACGCTGATACTTTGATTTTAAACGGCCAAAGCCACGTATTTTTATTACAAAATCAGCTTGAGTTACGGTGGCTATTTGCAGTTGATTAGCCGCCAATGCGGTAGGTGCTAGCCATGAGTAAATCAGCCAAATAATAAGCGCTATGCTAATAAGTAAGGTACCAAATATGAGTTTTTTACGCTGACTCGGTTTGGTGCTGCGTTTTAAAGTGCTATCTATATCCATGGCATTGGTAATTTGTTGTTAAGGCAATTGAATAGCCTAAAGCGAATAACATGCCAAACTATAAGTGATTGAAATTACTTGGTTTGCTTTTTTATTGTTAGAAGCAGTTTCCCAGCTTTGGGAAAATAAAATTAAAAGTGGGAGTGTGGCTTATAGGGCTTAATAAATATACTTGGAATGGTCGTGGCTATTAGTTTTTTTAATTCTTTTTGTTCATTTAGTTTATTTGTTTTTTCAGGTACATAGCGCTATTTTTCTTTTAAACACATCCTCCCATTGCCCGCAAACTGATAAGTGATAAAAATGAGCCAATTTATAAATAACCTTAGCTTTCGAGTTAAATTTGCTATTCCTGTCGTCGTCGCCTTAGTTATTTTTTCGGTGTTGTCGGGTTACGTGTTGTATACGTTTAAAGAGCAAGCTCGACTTAACAGTTTTATAAGTTTAGAGGTGCGAACGGTGCTGGACGATCTTGAAGACGGCTATCGTGATCTCTTTCAGGTGAAAACGGCAGGTTTGAGCATGGTGCTAGGACAAGGCGACAAACAAAACTATATAGTACAGCTTGCAGAGTACCGAGATAATATAGTCCGTATCGACGCGCGCCTTTCTAGCCCATTAAAGCTGGTGAAGTCTGGCTACATTGATGCGATCAATGCACAGCGGGTTACGAATATCAAAGCCGATGTCGCTATTTGGTCTCGTTACTACCAAGCACTTTTTAGTGATCACCAGCTTGCGGCTAGTTACTTAGCTGAGCATAAACAAGATATGGAAGCAGTGTTGGCGCGTATTCGCAAAAATGTTACTAGCATGCGTGATGAAATAGATGCCAAACTTACAAATTCTTTAATTGAAGTAACCGCTAATCAAGAGTCTGCTAGCTTTGCTTTGCAGTTTGGTATTGTATTGAGCTTTGTTTTATCAATAGCTGCAACTTGGCTGCTGTCTACCGTTATTTTGGCGCCGTTAAAGAAAATGCAGTTAGCATTAGAAAACATAGCTAGTGGCCAAGGCGATCTCACGCAACGGTTAAACAGTGAGTCAAACGATGAAATGGGTGCGCTTGCGCGTTCGTTTAATACCTTTATCAGTAAAATTCATAACACAGTATTGGCGGTTGTCGGCTCGGCTGAACAGGTGCGCAATGAAACTGAAAGTTTGCGCATTATTACTGCAAGTGTATTAAGTGAAGCCAGTAATCAGCAAATAGAAAGTGAGCAAGTGGCAGCTGCGGTAAATGAAATGAGCACGACCAGTGATAACGTAAGCCAAAACGCTAATGATGCGGCCAGTGCCACAAGTACTGCTAATAATGATGCCAATGTAGCAAAAGCCACAATTGAAGAAACCATTTCGTTAATTAATCAACTGGTGACCGACATTTCGGCATCGAGCGACGTAATAAACACCTTAGAGCAAGATGTAATGAATATCGCCACTGTGCTTGATGTTATCCGTGGTATTGCTGATCAAACAAACTTGTTAGCGTTAAATGCGGCCATTGAAGCCGCGCGCGCGGGTGAGCAGGGGCGAGGCTTTGCGGTCGTTGCTGACGAGGTGCGTTCATTAGCGAGTCGCACGCAAGATAGTACCGGAGAGATCAACGCTATGATTGAAAAGCTCCAACAAGGTACCAATCAAGCGGTTGGTGCAATGCAAGCCAGTACCAAAAGCGGTCAACAAACGATTGAGCACTCTCGCGGTGCCGCGCAATCGGTGCAGCGTATTAATGACGCAGTTACCATTATTAACGATATGAACATGCAAATTGCCACCGCTGCCACGCAGCAAAGCCAAGTGAGTGAAGATGTGAATATCAATGTGCAACGTATTGCGACATCAAGTGGCAATATGCTAGACAAAGTGGATCAGGCTGAGCGTGCATGCCAAGCATTGGCACAGCAGTGTCAACAGTTAGACAACCTAGTAAGCAACTTTAAAGTATAAGTATTATCAAGGGGGTGAATTATTTATCACCCCTTAAGATGCCTCTTTTAGCTAAACCTCAATAAATAATCAATTACTATCAACGAGTTATTAAACTGTAGTTTTGTGCATATTGTGCGTGATTTTTATGCGCTAAATGCATTTTAAACAGATCAATGCAGCTTAAATTCTAAACATTTCGTTAATCTGACGTTAACACTATGCTCGAAGACAGATAGCAGTGTGTAGTCGCTCATCTAACGACAACAAAATCATCAACAGGTGTGGAGAGAACAACCAATGAAAGCAAGTAACACACAATTGGCTTTAGCCATTGCAGCAGCACTAGCAAGTACCTCAGCATTCGCTGCCAATGACACTGAAAAATTACAGCAGCAACTAGACGAACTACAAAAAGAAGTCGCTGCGCTGAAGAAGTCTAGCGGCTTTAATTTGGAATTTGGTGGTCGAGTGCAACTTGATTACAACTATTTTGATGGTGCATATAACGCGAATAATGACGGTGATGCGGGCGGTGATTTTTTTGCGCGTCGTATCCGTACTTATGTTGAAAGTGAGCATGGTAACTGGGATCACAAGTTACTGCTTGAGTTTGCCGAAGGTACAGCAGAAATCGTGATGGCGCGAGTTCGTTATAATTTCGATAATGGTCTAAAAATTAAAGCGGGTAAAATCCGTGAAGACATCACTTTAAATGGCTTAACGAGCTCTAAGCATACCAATACTATAGAGCGCAGTACGCTAGCCAATACTTTCTCGCCGTTCTTCCGTTGGGGAGCGTCAGCGTCTCAATACTTTAAAGACAGTGGTTTTCGTTATGCCGTTGGTGTTTATAAAAATGATGCCTTTGGTGCTACGGGTCATGACGAAGATGATCAACTAACACTCGCTGCAACGGGACGTGTTACTTGGTCAAGCGCAGCCCCAGGCGATGTGATTCATTTAGGTGCGTGGCATTCATACCGTGATATGGGTGGTAACGAGTTAGGTGCGCGCTTTGCCCGTGGCGAAATACGTGAAGCCAATGTACGTCTTGTTGATTATGCGGTGGGTGGTAATGCCGTGGCATTGGATAGTTTGTCGCAAAGTGGTCTTGAGTTTGCGTATCAAGCTGATGCATTAACGCTAGAGGCTGAATACGCAAGCCGCACACTCGATGCTGTTAATGGCGCCGACCCGCTTGATGGCGAGCGTTATGATGGTTTTCATGTATCAGCGAGCTACTTCTTAGGTGGTGAGCAACGCAGGTACAAAGCCGGTTCAGCATTATTTGTACAACCTAAAGGCATTAAAGATGCGTGGGAGCTTGTCGCCCGAGTATCACAAATGGATGCAACAAGTAGCACGCAAGGTACTGAAGTAACTACTTATACCCTAGGCACATCCTATTATATCAGCAGCGATATCAAATTTATGGGCAACTTGATCTACAGCGATGTAGAGGGCCCAGGCGCAACTGCGTTAGTGGGTGATGAAGACTCAGGTATGGGCTTTAGTGCGCGCATGCAGTATTTATTTTAGGAGTAAATTGAGATGAACTTACTTAAAAAATCATTTAAATCATTTAAAACTACGGTACTTGCGGCATCGTTAGTACTAAGCAGTCCGTTTGCTATGGCTGACATTCACTTTTTAGTACCGGGCGGCCCTGGTGGCGGCTGGGATACCACAGCACGCGGTGTGGGTGAAGGTTTAGTGAAAGCGGGTATTGAAGATAATGCGTCTTTTCAAAATATGTCGGGCGGCGGCGGTGGCCGTGCAATCGCTTATCTGATTGAGTCTGGTACTAAAAAAGGCGATATCTTAATGGTTAACTCAACACCTATCGTGTTGCGGGCACTAACCGGTAAAATTCCTTACAGCTACCGTGATTTAACTCCCGTTGCCAGTATGATTGCCGACTACGGTGCATTTGTAGTACGTAACGATTCGCCATTTAAAACCTGGCAGGATGTGATCGCAGCAATGAAAGAAGATTCAGGCTCTGTAAAAGTAGCTGGTGGCTCTGCACGTGGCAGCATGGATCACTTAGTTGCAGCGCAAGCAGTTAAAGCGGCAGGCCTTGACGGACGTCGTTTGCGTTATATCCCTTATGACGCGGGTGGTAAAGCCAAAGCAGGGTTGTTATCTGGCGAGGTTAACTTACTTTCTACCGGACTTAGCGAAGCGTTAGAAGTCGCTAATGGCGGTCAAGCTCGCATTCTAGCTGTGACATCTGGTGAAGCGTTACCAGATTATCCACAAATTCCAACCTTAAAATCACTTGGTTATGATATGGAGTTTGTTAATTGGCGTGGTTTCTTTGCGGCACCCAATTTACCGGCTGATAAACTTGCAGAATACACCGAGAAGTTACGTAAATTACAAACCACTCCAGAGTGGGAAGTAGTCCGTGCACGTAACGGTTGGTTAAACCTATTCCAAGAAAAAGATCAATTTATAAAGTCACTTGAACAGCAAGAAGCACAGCTTAAAGTTGTTATGGAAGAACTCGGCTTTATTCGTACGTCACGTTAATCGAGGCTTTTATGTTGAATCGCGAACTACTAGGGCCAAGTTTATTCTTGGCGCTATTTACCCTCTACGCCATTGTTGCATGGCAAATTCCGTTACTCCCATTTGAAGAGTACGAAACGGTTACTTCTGCCACCTTACCTAAAGTATATGCGGCATTTGGTATTATCGTTTGTCTGCTTTCTATCGGGGCTACTTTACTTAAACCAACTGCAGCCGTTGATGAAGATAATGCGCTCGAAAAGTCACATGTATTGCGAACAATCGGGTTGCTTATATTGATGGTGATATATAGCGCAGCGCTTGAGCCTATTGGCTTTTTAATCTCAACCAGTGCGTTTTTATTAGTTGGCTTTTTTGTTATGGGTGAGCGCCGCAAGGCTATTCTCTTATTGGCCTCTATCCCTGTTGCTGTAGTGTTTTGGTTTTTAATGACCCAAGTGCTCGGTATTTATTTGGTTCCTGGCAACCTGTGGAGTTAAATTATGTTTGATGGAATTATGCTGGGCTTGTCGACCGTACTCGACTGGAACAATTTATTGTATGTCATAGTGGGTTGTTTTGTTGGTACCTTTATCGGCATGCTTCCGGGGCTTGGGCCAATTACTGCTATTGCGTTAATGATCCCAATTACTTATAGCATAGGTGCCGATTCAGGGATGATTCTGATGGCGGGGGTGTATTACGGTGCAATTTTTGGCGGTTCAACATCATCTATTTTAATTAATGCCCCAGGGGTGGCGGGTACAGTTGCGTCCTCCTTTGATGGCTATCCGCTGGCTAAACAAGGTCATGCTGGCAAAGCATTGGCGATAGCCGCTTACTCCTCCTTTATCGGCGGAACCATAGGCGCAATTTTATTGATGGTTGCAGCCCCCTTGTTGGCAAAAGTATCGCTGAGTTTTCAATCTCCAGATTACGTTGTACTGATGTTTTTAGGTTTAACAGCGATCGCGGCGTTTTCTAATAAAGGGCAATTTTTAAAAGCCATGATGATGACAGTATTTGGCTTAATGCTCGCGACTGTGGGGATTGATCCATCATCTGGTACTGAGCGTTTTACGTTAGGCCAAGCTGACTTACTTGATGGCATTAGCTTTTTATTAGTGGCAATGGCTACTTTTGCACTGGCTGAGGCGCTTATTAATGTAGTGCGTCCAGAGAAAAAAGAAACTAAAAGTATTAATGATTCAGACACACCGCAAATCGGTTCAACTAAATTGACCAAAGAAGAGATCAAAGACATTGCGCCAGTTATTGGCCGCTCGTCTATACTTGGTTTTATTGTTGGCGTATTGCCGGGTGCAGGTGCCACTATCGCTAGCTTTATGGCGTATGCGACGGAACGTAACTTAGCGCCTAAAGGCTTAAAAGAAAAGTTTGGTAAAGGTTCATTACGAGGCTTGGCAGCACCGGAGTCAGCGAACAATGCTGCGTGTACCGGTTCATTTGTACCATTACTTACATTAGGTATTCCAGGCTCGGGTACGACTGCTATTATGTTAGGTGCCTTAATTGCTTACGGTATTCAGCCAGGTCCAATGCTGATGCAAGAAAACCCAAGTGTATTTTGGGCGGTTATCGTTAGCATGTATTTTGGTAACATCGTATTGCTGATTTTGAATCTTCCTTTGATACCATATTTTGCAAAAGTATTAGCGATGCCAAAATCAGTATTAACGATAATGATTTTGTTCTTCAGCTTAATTGGCGTGTATTTAGTTTCCTTTAATACCTTTGATTTATTTATGATGGTTGGCTTTGCTGTGGTGGCGTTGGTATTACGATTACTGGCTTTCCCAATGGCACCATTACTATTAGGCTTTATTTTAGGCGACATGATTGAGCGTAACTTCCGTCGTTCAATGATGATCTCGGATGGTTCATTAAGCTTCTTATGGGAACGCCCACTAACATTGAGCATTTTTATTATCTCAATATTAGTGTTGTTATTTCCATTAAAAGACTTTATAACCCAACGCCGGGCAGATAAAGCGGCGCTTAAAGTGAAGCAAGAGCATGCATAATTGAGGTAAAAAATGAGCTACACCAAGACGCAAAATCCGCTGCAAAACATAGTTAAAAAGCCTAAGCGTTTAGAAACGCGGTTAATAATTTGGGTTACAGGGCTGTGTGTATTACAAGCGGTGTTATTTGGCGGTTTGGTGTATCGAATTACCGCACAAAGTTTGCATGATCACATTGGTGACAAAGCACTCGCTGTGGCGACGAGTATTGCATCAAGCGATGATGTCGTTAAAGCTTTAAAGAACCCTAGTAACTTGGTGGCAATCAACCAAGAAATAGAAAATCTGCGCCAGCTAACTGGCGCAGATTTTATTGTTATTGGTGATAAAAATGCGCATCGAATCGTCCATCCAGATAGCAATAAACTCGGTAAAAAAATGGTTGGCGGTGATAGCCAAGACGCGTTACACGGCGAGCGTTATATTTCAGTGGCGCAGGGCAGCTTAGGTGAATCTATTCGCGGTAAAGTGCCGGTATACGATGAGCAACAAAATATTATTGGTTTGGTCTCGGTCGGTTTTTTAGTGCAATCGGTTGAGCCGTTGATCCGTGAGCGGATTGTTGAAATTATGATTTGGGGTTTGTTGTTAGTTGCTTTGAGTATTATTGCCGCTATCTTTATTGGTCAGCGAGTAAGAAATGCCATCTTTGGTTTGCAACCAGATGAAATAGCGAGGTTGTTTTCAGAGCAGGACGCTATTTTAAATACCATGCGTAGCGGTGTTGTTGCACTTGATCCCGACGGACGAGTACGCAAACTGACTCAGCGTGCTTGCGAAATTTTAGATAAACCAGTCGCCTGTATTAATCAGTCATTAACTCTGAAAGATTTACTGCCAGAGCATGCTGAGTTTTTATTACGAAATCAGCGTCGTAAAATGGTTGGCTTTGAGTTGTTTGCTGCGGATAAACGTTTGGTGTTGTCGCGTTTTTCATTGCAAGTGCAAGGGCAGGCGGATGGTATTTTACTCACTCTGCGCCCAGCTGATGAGCTTGAATACTTGAGCCAGCAACTTACTAAAGTACAAGCATTTGCCGAGTTGTTAAGGGTGCAAACCCATGATTATTCGAATAAGCTAAATCTAATTGGGGCGCTTATTCAAATGGGTAAAAATGAGCAAGCAATCGAATTGATCGGCCAAGAAAGCCAAGGTTCACAAGCACAGATCCACCATTTATTAGAACGTATTCAAGATCCTGTGTTAGCCGGTTTGCTGGTGGGTAAATACCATAAAGCCCGCGAGTTAAACGTAGTATTGGAATTAAACCCAGAAAGTTTACTTGGTGCCATCGCACGTACTGAAATGTTAGAGCGAGTAGTATCAATCTTGGGCAACTTAATTGATAACGCCATTGATGCGGCGATCAGAGCCAGTAAAGATCGAGAACCTCATGTACGAGTCACGGTTGATGAAACGAGTAAGACATTATTGTTTGATGTCGAAGACAGTGGTTTTGGCTTGGGTAACGACCATGAAGTGATATTTACCCCACAATACAGTTCAAAAGCAGGGGCAGAGCATGGCATTGGTTTATATTTAGTGAAAACTAATTTAGATTCGTGTGGTGGTAGTTTAGAAATTGGTGAGTCAGATTTAAAAGGCGCGCGATTAAGCGTCTATATTCCTAAATAACCCTAAGGTAATTTAGGCTAATAAGCAGTGGCCAAGCAAACAATAATAAAAGTAAATGGGCTAACATTGCAACGCTAAAATGAGTAATAAAAAATGACATATTCAGTAGTTATCATCGAAGATGAGCTCGAAGTTGCACAACTTCTTGCTCAATACCTGCTTTTACCGAATGGGGTTGCGGGGAACCAAACTGCGCGACAAAGCTTGCGTCAAGGTCAGTATCAGGTAGTTGGTATTGCAGCAAACTTAAGTACTGCTACCGCGCTATTACAGGCGATAGAGCCCGATTTGATCTTACTTGATATCCATCTACCAGATGGCAATGGCCTTGAGTTATTAACAGACTTGCGTCGGCGCTCAATTAAAAGCGAAGTGATGCTACTGACTGCCGCCAAAGAAGTCGAAACTCTTGAAAAGGCAATGCAGTTAGGGGCCTGTGATTTTTTGGTTAAACCTTTGATGCTTAATCGACTTGATCAGGCGTTAGCGCGATTTGAGTCACGCCAGCAGTGTTTGTCTGATGCTAACGAGGTGACCCAATCTATGGTCGACACTTTATTTGGCTCAAGCGAACAAAGTAAAGCACCGGTTAGACTGCCGAAAGGGGTTGATCAGCTTACTTTAAAAAAGATTATTGATGCATTTAAAGAGCACAAAAAAACGCCTTTTACAGCACAGCAAATGGGCGATCTTGTAGGAGTAAGTCGCTCAACTGCACGCCGTTACTTAGAATATTTACTAGATGCAGAGCAAGTCAGTGCCGACCAAAGCTATGGCAGCATAGGTCGGCCAGAGCGCTGTTATAAAATGGCTTAGTTATCTGGCAAAGCGCTTAAGTCTACCTCAGGCGCTTGACCAACTGGGCGTTCAAATTCACTGTGTAATTTAGTAGGGCCTGTAAAAAAGCCAGTATTGCGTAAGTAAAAACCTGCGTTTTCAGTGCCT
The DNA here is from genome assembly GCF_052850545.1 of Pseudoalteromonas sp. 1181_04. Classification (NCBI taxonomy): domain Bacteria; kingdom Pseudomonadati; phylum Pseudomonadota; class Gammaproteobacteria; order Alteromonadales; family Pseudoalteromonadaceae; genus Pseudoalteromonas; species Pseudoalteromonas sp. 1181_04. Next base: position 122,364 of record NZ_VXCS01000006.1, on the reverse strand, counting down.
CCTTGATAATCCATTCTCGATTGCTTGGCAGCCGTTGCATCATAAGTAAATTGTGCTTTATCAAGAGAGTGCCATTGGCCTTGAGTATCTCTGAGCCACTGATTACTGTATAACGCTTTGCGCTCGAATTGCCCTGCATCAGGGATGAAGTTTTCTAAGAAGCTGTGTGGCCTTGCCACATATGTATCTGTACTAGGGCGTCTAAATGAAGCAATGAACAGCCACTTTGCGGCGATAGGGTCATAAAAATATGCGCTGTAGTCGGTATGATTAGCAAGGTTTTCAGTCGGATTTACTTTCAATAAAAAGCGGTAGGTTTGTTCTGCTTGCCAAGGGAATACTAAATAGCTTTGCCCGCCAGAACCTTCATTACCAAACTTACCGGTATACACATCATGCCCTTTAGCTAATTGCTGAATGCGCATTTCCACAGGAATAGCAGCTGGATCATCGGTCTGAAAAGGACTCCATAGTGAAAATAATACACGGCGTTCAGTGTCAGAGTTTACTTGCATACCAAAGTAACCCTCAGCAAAACCATTGGCCATAAAATACGAGCCTTGATGATCATACCCTTTTGGTACGCTCAGCTCTGAATAGAACCATTGATAGTTTTTAGTCTTGTCAGGTATGGGATAGTTTAAATGCACGGAAGGCCCGCGACGACCCCAATAAATATCATCTTTTACATATAAAGGCGCCGCCGACTCTTTATCTAGCGTGACAATAAGACCTTGAATATCAGCAAAGGTGTCAGCTGTTTTAGCGATACCGGTAAGTTGCAATTGTTGGTATCCGATTTGATCTGGCAGAAACTCGCCAAGATCGATATCTTGAAATTGCTGATTAGTGAGCGTAATTAACTGACTCTGTTGATTAAAGTCGACTTTAAGCTGGCTGCGATCGCCTGCAACTTTTACGCGCAACTTTAAATTAAAAGCCGCTTTTGTTGGCAGGTAAAAGTAGTGATTAACTGGTATTGTAGAGTCTTGCCAGTGCGTGATCCCCACATCACTAATCAGTTTTTTATTTGCTGCGATACTATGGCTAGTAGCACTATTGCCATAACTGGGAATAAAGTAATCCGTGGTTTGGTTTGCCACTGCAAATGGCGAAAATGAAGTCCATAATAATGAACCAATAAATAGTAAAACTCTCATAGTGAGCTCCATAAAAAGCGCCGACAAACGGCGCTAATATAAGAGGGTATACCCAAGCCTCCTTAAGATGTGAATTCTGCATCTTGAGGTGGTGTGGGTATAAGCTTAAAATGATGCTGAAAAGCCAAGGCTAATCGAGCGACCATAGCGCGCTAAGCGACGAATTTGTTCTTCTGTTTTTACGTATGACCACTGTCTTTCATTGGTTAAGTTGGTTACGCTTAAATCAACTCGCACTTTCTCAGTGATATTGTAACTGGCACTGAAATCGTATTGGCCGTAGTCTGCCGCCCATTCTGGTCCGCCCCATGCATCAGGATAGACTAAGTAGTCGTCGCGCCAGTTATAAGCAATACGGGTTTGATAATCACCTTTTTCATAATAAATAACCGCGTTATACGAGTGCTCAGACATCCCCACAAATGGCAGATCATTTAGCTCTTCGTCGTCATAGCTGCTGTCTGTGAAAGTATAGTTTATTTGTACACCCAGGCCATCGAATGGTGCTGGAAGTATTTCGTCAAAAGACTGCTGATAAGCTGTTTCAAAGCCTAAAATTGTTGCGCCTTTTTCCGATGTAGGTGAGATTTTTGTAAAAATTGGGCCTTCTACAGCCACTCCATCTTTAAAATAATTACCCACTTGCGCAGTGCCTACTCGGCCGCGGGCAATCACTGATTCGATGTCTTTATAGTAGGCTGCAAAGGTTAGTGCACCATAGTCAGAGAAATACCATTCAATCGTCGTATCTATTTGATTGGCTCTTAGTGGCTTAATACCCGGGTTTGAGGCATGGTATTCGGCATTATTAAAATCTAAGTAGCTATAAGGCGATAGATAATCTAAGTTTGGGCGTGTGATTACTTTAGCCGCACTAAAACGATAGAGTAAGTCATCACGTAGATGCAATTTAAAGTTTAAGCTCGGTAGTACGTCTGTGTAGCTTTCTTCAGTGGTAGAGCGGGTGTAATAATCTTCAATTTCACCCTCAACGCGATAGCTTAATGCGCCATCTTTTTCGGTTATATTGTAACGAACATTATCAACATCAAAGATGTAACCATCTGATGTGACATCGGTTTGTATTACACGGACGCCCATGTTTAGTGCAAAAGGCAGTTTAGCAATATCGCCTTGTAGATTTGCTTCAACAAAAGCCGCTAGGGTCTGCTCAGTAAGGGCGAATGAATCCTTTGGGCTGTTCTTTGCGACAATTTTATCTTGCGCCGCTTGTGGATTAATTGATTCATAAAAAGCATACAGTTTGTCGTAATTAAAGCTTGCCCATGGATCCGGATGTTTACCAGGCTCACCATCTAAGAAGTTATCAAAGTTAGCTGGCACGAGTACATCTGCTGGTAAACGAAATAGGTTTAAGCCGCCTAGCTCTTCAACACTTGAGTCGTCAAAACTGTCGTATTCTGAGTTTTTAAAATAAGCGCCACCATTACTGAACATTGATGCGTTTTTTGATTTATAAACACTGCGTTCTTTGGTTTGTTTGCCGTAATGAACGCCAAATTGAATATCTTTCACTAGTTCAAAAGAGGGAATATAGGTTGCTGCTAAGCGCACCTCTTCTATTTGGTCTTTCACATCGGTGCCTGAATTGTAGCTGTAATGCGCACCAAAAGGTTGTGCTGCACTCAGTGCTGGGGTCATGGTCACATCTGGCAGCATATTACTACCGGTTTGGTCGATAGTGATACCATCAACAAAACCACGTGCAACAATAAAACGATTGTTACCATTGCTGACATTTTTAGCTTGTGACTGTGAAATATCTAAATCAACCGTTAAGCTCTCTGTGGCATACCAAACCGTATTAAAACCCCATTGCCAAGTATCTGTATTACGTGGCACAGACACATTTAACAGCTCAGCCATTGCGCCATCAACTAGTTCTACATAATTAGCATTACCATCTTCATTGAACTTTACTTCACCGATAGCGGGGATCCCCGGTGTCCAAGATTCATCATAGGTTACAAATGAAATTTGATATTGCTCACCATTGGTTTCGTATTGTGAGTACATGCTGTCAAAGTTAACATCTATACTATCTGACGGGCGCCATTGCAGCGCTAAGCTTGCACCCAGTCGCTCACGCGTATCCTGCCAATTTGAATAACGTACATAGCCTGGAATAATCGATGGGTATGATTGCTCATTATCTTCAAGCTTGCCGTTACCGTTACTATCGATTGGGATACGTACATCAACATTCTCGTCTGGATCATAAAAACCTTCACCTTCATAAGAGTCTTCACGCTGTGTACGTTCAGAATATACCGCTGTAAACAGCGCTCCAAAGGTATTATCAAAAAAGGTATCACTAATTAAAAACGAAGCTTGTGGATTGGTGTCGCCAGTACGTTCTTCATAAATGCCTTTGGCACTGCCTGATAAAGTGAAACCATCTAAATCCAAAGGTTTGCGGGTTTTGATATTGATAACTGAGCCAATGCCGCCTTCTTGTGTTTTACTTTGTGGGGATTTGTATACTTCGAGGGATTGGACTATTTCGGGGGCGATTAAATCAAAATTAAAGTTACGGCTAGAATGCTCTGATGCCATGCGTCGGCCATTAACGGTGGTAACGTTGTAGTCACCACCTAAACCTCGCACGGTAACATTTTGGCCCTCGCCGCCGTTACGCGTAATTGCAATCCCCGTCATCCGTTGCAATGCCTCGGCAATGTTTTGGTCGGGAAACTTACCGATATCTTCAGCAACGATAGCATCCATAACCCCCACAGCTTGTTGTTTTAAATACAGGGATTCTTTAATACTCGAGCGAACACCTCTAACTTCAATTACTTCGACTTCTTTTTCTTTTTTTTTGTCTTCATCAGCTGCCAGCGAGGTGCCACTGAAGATGGCGCTCATAGACAAAAACAGTGTGGACAGTTTTAGTTGTGCTTTCATAATAGTTACCTGTATTTTACTTGTTGATGGTTGTTTTTTATTGAGTTATTGCCACGCGTGTTGAGTGTATTTTTCTCCAACACGCGTGAGGTTAATTACGAAATAATGCCAAGTGGTTTTGCTTGCTGCCAAAGACCACGGGTGAAATCTGGGAAGTCTTTGCTGTTACTTCTATCGGCTACAGAATCAACAGATAGCGGGAAAACAGCTGACCATGCGGCTGCGTCATACACATCTTGATCAAGTGGTTCGCCATTGCGTAGGCAAAAAATAATCCGCCAAAACATCAAGAAGTCCATGCCACCATGGCCGCCGTTGCGTTCAGCCTCAGCGCCCATTTTTTGCCAGAGCGGATGATCGTATTTGTTATACCAATCAGCCATGTCGTAATCCCACTCGTGATAGCTTTTACTGCCACCTTGCTCAAGTGCGATCCTATTTGGAAAGCCAGCAAACACACCGTTAGTGCCTTGAATTAAGTTATGACGAGAATAAGGACGTGGGGTGGTGGTATCGTGTTGCACCATAATGCTGCGACCTTTAACCGTTTTAATAATGCTGGTATTCATATCACCCGCAATATAGTTAAGTTTGTTGCGGCTATGATCTGCGGGGAATTCTTTTTTAGCGTAGGCTGCACGGCCTAATGATGGCGAGCTCATCGAGCTTATATAGTCAAAACGATCGCCACGATTGATATTCATGTATTGTGAAACAGGGCCTAAGCCATGAGTTGGGTATAAATTACCATTAACTGCTGCATGCCATGGTGTACGCCAAGAACCTGTTTTATGGTCAATTTCTTTCATTTGCCAGCGTAGCTCATGGATATATGCTGCTTCACCATGCAACAATTCACCAAAAACGCCTTGGCGAACCATATTAAGAACCATTAATTCGTCGCGTCCGTAGCAAACATTTTCCAACATCATGCAGTTTTTCTGAGTTCGCTCAGAGGTGTTTACTAGTTGCCATGCCTCTTCTACAGTCACTGCTGCTGGTACTTCAACAAAAGCATGCTTGCCGCTTTCCATGGTATCGACAGCCATCGGCGTATGCCACTGCCATGGTGTTGAAATAATAACAATATCAATATCTTGTCTCTCTAGCATACGGCGGTAATCGTGATCGTTTTTGCCATAGGTGTCTGGTTTTTTAAAACCTTTATCAACAACAATCTTCACGGCCCTGTCTACAACGGCCTGATGGGTATCACAAATTGCTTTAATTTCAACGCCATCGAGATGACAAAAATGCTTAACAGCACCAACACCACGTTCACCCACGCCAATAAAACCAACCCTTACTACGTCCATTTTTGGCACAGTTAAGCCAAGGGTTGAACGTCCTTGTTGTGCAGTTCTTAATATCGATTTGGAATTGGTGGTAGAAGCACAACCCAAAGCCGCGCTGGTTGCTGCAATTGCGGCCATTGATTGTAAAAATCGTCTACGGTTGAGATCGCCCATAACATTGCCCTTATTGTTTATTATTTGTAAATTTGTTTTCGCAGGCTTTTATTTGTACACACAACAAAATGTCAATGCAAGATAAAAATCTTTCGTTTGCTTTCATTTTAAAGGGTGTTGTTTTTATTTTTTATTTTAAAGTCTTTATTTACAGTGGCTTAATTGCGTTTTTTAATGTTTAAAGATAAATGTAAAAAATTGAATTGAAAGTAAACGAAAGCTGCGTACAATGAATGAAAGTTAACAATGAAAGAGAGCGGACATGCTTAACACTATCGAAAGGCGTCATGAGATTGTGCAATTGGTCTACAAACAAGAGCGGGTGCAGGTTCCTGAGTTGGCTCAGTTGTTTGGTGTTTCAACGGTAACTATCCGTAACGACTTAAATGAGTTGGATGAAAAAGGATTGTTGGTACGGTCCCGTGGTGGTGCAGTTGCCAGTAATCGCTTAACTCAAGAATTATCATTAAAAGAAAAACACGATGCAAATCGCGGTATTAAAGAGCGCTTAGGTAAATTTGCAGCGAGTCTAATTAAGGATGGTGAATCGATTATTTTAGACTCAGGGACAACAACTGAAGAAGTCGCTAAAAATCTAACCAGCCACCACGGCGTAGTTGTCATGACCAATGGCTTAAATGTGGCGCACTCACTACTTAATGCGCCATCGGTTGAAGTGTTAATGACTGGTGGCACGCTACGTAAAAAATCACTGTCATTTTATGGCCGCCAAGCTGAACAGCACTTACAACAATATCACTTTGATAAGTTAATTTTGGGTGTTGATGGCTTTGAAAAAGATATTGGTATTACAACGCACTTTGAGCTTGAAGCTCTGCTAAATCGGGTGATGTGTGAAGTATCGCGAGAGATCATAGTAGTAACAGATTCTAGTAAATTTAATCGTAAAGGCGTGCATAAAATTATTGCCGCCAGTGAAATAAACGTACTGGTTACAGACAGTGGAATTCCAGCAGAGATAAAAACCGCGCTCGAAGATGCAGGTGTGCGGTTACATATTCCCGATCTTTAACTTTCATAACTAAACAAAGATTATCTAACGAAGAGGCTTGCAATGACGATATTACAGCAATTAATCGCAGCGAATAAACGCGGCGAAAAACAGGGTATTTATGCCGTTTGTTCGGCTCATCCATTGGTGCTAGAAGCTGCCATATTGCAAGCCAAACAAGATAATAGTTATTTATTAATCGAAGCAACCGCTAATCAGGTCAATCAGTTTGGTGGTTATACGGGTATGTTACCTGCTGATTTTATGGAATTTATTGAGCAGCTGGCGACAAAGCAAGAGTTTGCAATTGATAAGCTGATCCTTGGCGGTGACCATTTAGGCCCTGTGTGTTGGTGTGATGAAAGCGCTGAATCGGCGATGCAAAAAGCTGAGCAGTTGATCGCCAGTTATGTTGGTGCAGGATTCAAAAAAATTCACTTAGACACCAGTATGCGCTGCGCCGATGATGAATTAATTTTAGCAGATGAAACAGTTGCAACACGTGCGGCGCAGTTGTGTGCAGTGGCTGAACAAACAGCATTAGATACCTTTGGCCGCAGTGACTTAGTTTATGTTATTGGTACTGAGGTGCCGCCGCCCGGTGGTGCCGATGAGCAAATAGATACGCTTGCAGTCACAGAAACTGACCATGTTGCTAGTACATTGGCATTGCATCACGATGCATTTTTACAGCAGGGGTTATCATCGGCATGGCAGCGAGTGGTTGGCTTGGTTGTACAGCCAGGTGTGGAATTCGATAACACGCAAGTATTTGATTATGATAGCGCTAAAGCGCAACAGTTAAAGCAATATATAAAGGCCGTTGATGGCATTGCCTTTGAAGCACATTCAACTGATTATCAAACGCCCATCGCGTATCAACAATTAGTAAATGATCATTTTGCGATTTTAAAAGTGGGCCCAGAGCTTACCTTTGCTTTGCGTGAGGCATTATTTGCATTAAGCCATATTGAAGATGCGCTAATAGACACTGAGCAATGTTCACATATACGCACTGTTATTGATGCTGATATGCAGCAGTTTCCGAAAAATTGGCAGCGTTTTTATCAAGTTGATAAATCAGTGCAGCAACTTTATCGTCGCTTTAGTTTTAGTGACCGAATCCGTTATTACTGGGGACAACAAGGCAATCAAGCTGCCGTTGATAAGCTATTTAGTAATTTACAAAAACAACCGATACCACTGCCGTTACTAAGCCAATATATGCCATTGCAGTATCTTGCAGTGCGAAATAACACCCTGCAAAACAGCCCTAAATCTTTGGTACTTCATCACATAATGCAAGTAACCAGTCGCTACGCAGATGCGTGTTTTAAACAACAATAGACGTAAGTGAGGTAGTAATGTCTAGTTATTTAGCAATTGATGAAACCCTTTTAGAAGCTAAAAATAGTTTATGGACTGCAAAAGAAATTATGCAGCAGCCCGATTGTTGGCGAGCAACGCTCAGTATTGTAAAAGCTGCACGAGCGCAGCTAGATAGTTGGCTTGCGGGCGTATTAGATAAGCCAAATGCGCAAATAATTTTTACCGGTGCCGGTACCTCAGCTTATGTTGGTGAGGCGGTTGTTGGTTACTTGAATCAACAATTGGATATTGCTTGTCGAAGTGTTAGTAGCACAGAGCTTGTTGCCTGCCCAGAGCAGTATTTACAGCCAAATAAGTCAACTTTATTAGTGTCATTTGCACGCTCTGGCAATAGTCCTGAAAGTGTTGCCGCTGTTGATGTAGTGAATAACTATGTAAAACACTGCGCGCATCTATTTATTACTTGTAACCCCGATGGAGCACTGCATAAACAAGTAGCGCAAGATGAAAACTATTTCTCGTTATTGATGCCTACGCAAACACTTGATCACAGCTTCGCTATGACCAGTAGTTTTACCTCAATGTTGGTGGCAAGTGTGGCAATATTTAGTGATGCAGATAACGCTGTTTTAACTATTGCAGAAGCGGTTGAAAAAAATATTGCTGGTAAATTAGCTGAACTAAAAACATTGGCTGAACTGCCTATGCATCGCTTAGTGTATTTAGGCGCAGGATCCTTAAAAGGCTATGCGCAAGAATCAGCATTAAAATTATTAGAATTAAGTGCGGGTCAAGTTATGGGGTATTTTGAATCCCCGCTTGGTTTTCGTCACGGCCCAAAATCATTGGTTGATGATAAAACTTTAATTGTTTTATTTGGCTCAACTAATACCTATACCAAGCAGTACGATATTGATTTGTTGAATGAGTTACGTCGCGATAATAAAGCTATTGATGTTCACGCCTTGACGCTGCCAGATGACGCGGTGATGCAGCAATTAGACGATGTATTTAATGGCTTATATTATATGGTCTGCGCGCAAATAATGTCGTTCTATAAAGCGTGGCAATTAGGCATTACAGTAGATAACCCATGCCCAACTGGTGAAGTAAACAGAGTGGTGCAAGGGGTGACGATTTACCCGCTAAAACAAGGTGATATTAATGACTAAGCAGTATATTTATGGCATTGATATTGGCGGTAGTAAAATTGAACTTGCTGTATTTGACGCTTCATTAAAGCAACTTGAATCATGGCGCATTGCGACTCCGCAAAATAGTTATCAAGACTTTCTAAATGCGTTAGTTGGTATGATTTTAAGTGCTGATCATAAATATCAATGTCACGGTGCGGTCGGTATTGGTATGCCTGGCATTGTTAATGCAAACCAACAAGTACTGTCGGCTAACGTGCCTCATGCGACCGGTAAAAATGCCGCGCAAGATTTAGCTCAGTTAATAAATCGCCCGGTTGCGATCGAAAACGATTGCCGCTGTTTTGCACTCTCAGAAGCGCGCAGCAGCGTTGGTTTGCAACATACCCGAGTGTTCGGTGCAATTCTTGGTACTGGTGCGGGTGGTGGGCTGTGTATTGATGGTCAATTGTATAAAAGCGCCCAGGGAATTGCAGGTGAATACGGTCATTACGCACTTTCTGCAGTGTTACAGCAGAAGTACCAGTTACCTATTTTAAAATGTGGCTGTGGTTTAACAGGGTGCATTGAAAGTTATATTGCAGGCCCTGGCTTGGCGAGAATTTACCAGCACTTTTCTGGCGAAGTATTAACTACTTTTGAAATTGTTGAAGGGTTGAGAAAAGGCGACGTATTTTGCCAACAAAGCTTTGCCTGTTATTTGGATTTAATTGGCAGTACTTTTGCGGCAATTATTATGGCCTATGACCCTGAGGTGATTGTAGTTGGTGGCGGTATGTCTTTAGTTGATGAACTAATGAGCAAGCTTGAAGAGGCAATCGTACCGTATGTATTTGCTGATATTCGGGTGCCAAAAATAGTGCTTGCTGAATTTGGCGATGCCAGTGGCGCTCGCGGTGCCGCTATTTTGGCCAAAGAACAAGTGGGAGCGCTGGCATGATTGGATCCGTGTTTTACGTCAAAGCTGATGTAATTTATTGTCAAGAACGAGTACTTAAAAATCACTTCATGTTAGTTGAAAATGGCATTATTAGTCATTTTACGCAAAACCCTACAGCCGGTGTGCCTATTGATGATTATGGTAATGCTGCAATTATTCCAGGCTTAATTGATTTACACATTCATGGTCGCGAAGGTTGTGATGTGATTGATTGTAAAATGAGTAGTATTGAAACGATTTCATGCTCACTTGCAGAGCATGGAGTAACAGGCTTTTTAGCAACGACTGTGACCACCGATTGGCAACAAACACTTAATGCTATGAGTGTAATTGGTCAGGCATACACGCAGCAACCTAGCGGGGCACAGGTGCTAGGTGGCTATAGTGAGGGCCTGTTTTTCAGTGAAGTTCATAAAGGCGCGCACAATCAAGATTACTTTTTAGAGCTATCGCAGTCGCATCTAGAAGCGATGATTAATGCAGCCATGGGTAGCTTAAAAGTGGTTGCGTTGGCGCCAGAAAAGCCAGGCGCAAATGCATTAATTGAATACCTGACAGCGCAAGGAATTAGGGTAATGCTTGGTCACTGTGATGCCAATTATGAACAAACTCAAAGCGCACTTGAGCATGGCGCATGCGGTGGGGTGCATGTTTTTAATGGGATGCGTGGCATTCATCATCGTGATCCAGGTTGTGCCGGCGCGGTATTGATGAATGATGACGCATTTGTTGAAGTGATTGCAGATGGTGTACATCTTCATCCTACAATTTTAAAGCTGATCTATAAGCTAAAAGGTCCACAAAAAATCGCTTTGATCAGTGATTGTATCAATGCCGGTGGACTAAATGATGGTGAGTATAAATTGGGTAAAATGGATGTTGTTGTGCAACAAGGTGTGGCGAGAACTGCCTCCGGCTCGTTAGCTGGCAGCACTTTAACGCTTGAGCAAGCAGTTAAAAATATGCATCAATTAGGCAGTGTAGAGCTACGTGAGGCGATAAATATGGCCAGCATTGTGCCCGCGCAATTTCTTAATATTGCCAGCCAAGTTGGTTCTTTAGCGGAAGGTAAGCATGCGAATTTTGCTATTTTAAACAGCGATTTTAGTATTCAGGCGACTTATGTGAAGGGTCAGCGGTGCTTTTTTAAAAGTGCATAAAATGGCTAAAGCGCTCGGCTTTAGTGTGGCTATGCGCTTCAAAACCCATAGAAAGTAAAATATTATAAAATTGATTGCATTTTAAGCGACATGTATGGTGATGTTCGCTATAAGTAATGCTATACTCCCGCCGAATAATTTTTCGACTTTATTAAGAGTAAAATAATGGCAGATTTATCGAAGTACAGAAACATTGGTATTTTCGCGCACGTTGATGCGGGTAAAACCACGACTACTGAGCGTATCCTAAAGCTTACTGGTCAAATCCATAAAACTGGTGAGGTTCATGATGGTGAATCAACAACTGACTTCATGGAACAAGAAGCTGAGCGCGGTATTACTATCCAGTCTGCGGCTGTAAGCTGTTTCTGGAAAGATCACCGTTTTAACGTTATCGATACTCCTGGACACGTTGACTTCACAGTTGAAGTATACCGTTCATTAAAAGTACTTGATGGCGGCATCGGTGTATTCTGTGGTTCTGGTGGTGTTGAGCCACAATCAGAAACTAACTGGCGTTATGCTAACGAATCAGAAGTTGCACGTGTTATTTTCGTAAATAAATTAGACCGTATGGGTGCTGATTTTTACCGTGTAACAGAGCAAGTACGTAAAGTACTTGGCGCAAACCCACTAATCATGACGTTACCAATCGGTATCGAAGATGAGTTTTGTGGTGTTGTTGATGTTTTAACTAAAAAAGCATACATCTGGGACGAAACTGGTCTTCCAGAGAACTACACGATCGAAGACGTTCCAGCAGACATGGTAGACAAAGTTGATGAATACCATGAAATGCTAATCGAAACTGCTGTAGAGCAAGACGATGACCTAATGGAAGCATACATGGAAGGTGAAGTACCTTCTTTAGAAGATATCAAGCGTTGTATCCGTAAAGGTACTCGTGACCTTGCTTTCTTCCCTACATACTGTGGTTCTGCTTTCAAGAACAAAGGTATGCAATTAGTACTTGACGCTGTTGTTGACTACTTACCATCTCCTACAGAAGTTGATCCTCAACCGCTTATGGATGAAGAAGGTAACGAAAACGGCGAGTTTGCAGTTGTATCTGTAGATGAACCATTCAAAGCGTTAGCGTTTAAGATCATGGATGACCGTTTTGGTGCATTAACTTTCGTACGTATTTACTCAGGTAAACTTAATAAGGGTGACACTATCCTTAACGCGTTTACTGGTAAAACTGAGCGTGTTGGCCGTATGGTTGAGATGCAAGCAGACGACCGTAACGAATTAACTAGCGCACAAGCTGGTGACATCATTGCAATCGTAGGTATGAAAAACGTGCAAACTGGTCACACTCTTTGTGATCCTAAGCACCCAGTAACACTTGAGCCAATGGTATTCCCAACTCCAGTAATCTCGATTGCTGTACAGCCTAAAGATAAAGGCGGTAATGAGAAAATGGGTGTTGCTATCGGTAAAATGGTTGCAGAAGATCCATCTTTCCAAGTTGAGACTGATGAAGATTCAGGCGAAACTATCCTTAAAGGTATGGGTGAGCTTCACTTAGATATCAAAGTTGATATCCTTAAGCGTACTTACGGCGTAGACCTTATCGTTGGTCAACCACAGGTTGCTTACCGTGAAACTATCACTCGTGAAATCGAAGATAGCTACACGCATAAGAAACAATCAGGTGGTTCTGGTCAGTTCGGTAAAATCGACTACCGTATCAAGCCAGGCGAAGTTGCTTCAGGCTTCACGTTTAAATCATCAGTTGTTGGTGGTAACGTACCTAAAGAATTCTGGCCTGCAGTTGAGAAAGGCTTCAAGTCAATGATGAGCGAAGGTGTGCTAGCTGGCTTCCCAGTGCTTGACGTTGAAGTTGAACTTTTCGACGGTGGCTTCCATGCCGTGGATTCATCTGCAATCGCATTCGAAATCGCTGCTAAAGGCGCTTTCCGTCAATCGATCCCTAAAGCGGGCGCACAACTTCTTGAGCCAATCATGAAAGTTGACGTGTTCACTCCAGAAGATCACGTTGGTGATGTAATCGGTGACCTTAACCGTCGTCGTGGTATGATGAAAGACCAAGAAGCTGGTTTAACAGGCGTTCGTATTAAAGCTGACGTTCCGTTATCAGAAATGTTCGGTTACATCGGTTCATTACGTACAATGACATCAGGTCGTGGTCAGTTCTCTATGGAGTTCTCACACTATGCACCATGTCCACAAAACGTAGCTGAAACTGTAATCGCTGCAGAAAAAGAGAAAAAAGCTGCTAAGTAATTAGCCTTTAAACTCTTAAAAAAACCCGCACCTGTTGCGGGTTTTTTATTGCCAGAAATATTATCCCTCCAACAATCGAATACTTTTTTGTTGTTATGCTAGCAATGAGTCGTTAGCACTCTTAGTCGCTATTGAAGCAAAGAGTTAAATAATAGAAAAAGAATCAACTATTTATTACTGCAGTTTAAACGTCATTCCACTCATAAGTTGTAGTTTAAAAGCTGGCTGTTTTACTAATTAAACTAGTTATTTATAACTAGGTAAAAAGTAGTGCAATTACTTGAATCTTAGTTACTAATATAGGTAGAATACCCGCTTATGCCACCCATATACGCATATTAGAGAAATGGAAGTCTCTCGAATAAAGAGACATATATGTGTACTTTTTTAGGACGTTTATATGAATGCAATTAAATTGAGCCCAAACTGGCTGTTGCAGTTAGTTATGATACTAACCCTTTGTACAGTTGCTTTTTTGCTAACAATCATCTTTGCTGTTAATCAGACTTTTTTAGCCCTAATTATTGTTCCTGTTATTTTTATTATTTCAATTTTAAGTATCGTCAACTTACGTTTTATGCATTGTTATAAAGCGGGTATTTATTATTCTCAAGGGTTAAGTAAAAAATATATTAATGCAGATGAAATTGTTGATATTCAATTTAACTCATTAAAATTACTGACTGTATTATCGGTTTCTTTAGAAAATAACATAGAAATTTGTTTTTATAACTGGCAGTTTGACGAGCAAGCCCAGCAGTCAATTAGGTGTTGGTATAGCAAAAAGAAGAATCGCTGTAATAATTCACAGCATACTGAATGTAATGCATAGAAAAGGCCGCAGTTTAGCGGCCTTTTTACTAATCTGAACTCTGCTGAATAAACCTATTCAAGCAGAGTTTAGTTTATACTACGTTTTTTTACGGCGCAGGAGTGTTAGTGGTAACGCCAGTAACGTTAACCAAAATAATGAACCTGAGTCATCGTCTTCGTCATCAGTCTCATCATTAGCGATATTAATGTACACAAGCTGTGCATTTGATAAATTACCAGCACTGTCTTTTGCTTGTACCATTAATGTGATTTTTCTTTCAAACTCATAGTCTAAATCACCAGCAACGATTAGTTGTCCTTGCTCATTTATAGTCACTGCATTGTGGCCAGAAACAATAAAGCCAATAACGGGTGTGTACTGTGCATCTGCATCGCTAAAGCTCAATTGACCAATGACAGTGCCAATAGGGCTATTTTCACTGATGTTAAAACTCTGCTCAGGCTCTAGCACTGGAGCTTGTGGCTCAGGCGTTGGCTCTACAGCAGGTGTAGATTGAATATCAATAATTACAGGATCATGATCAGAGGCACGATAAGCACTCTCTGAATACAAGCTAGCAACTTGAGAATCAGATTTAAACTCTACGTTATAATCAAGACTGATCGGCTCATCAGCATTGATATGCCAATCTGTCGCTGCGACAACTTTAGCAAGTAAACTTGGACTAGCAACAGCATGATCTAAGCTACCCATGCGGCCAGAAAAACTATATGAATAGCCAAGTGTATTACCATCTAATTCTGCGACGACATTTTTAAATCCTTTATCAGCAAATGCGCGTATTGGATCTTCCATCGCATAGGCATTCATATCGCCTACTAAAATGATGTCTTCATCGTCTACACCAGTTGGCTTGCTATCAAGCCAGTCAGCATAAGCATTGGCACCCGCTACACGGATCTCATTCCAACATGCTTGGCCATCACCTAAATCAGCATTGTTGCCATCAGCACTGCCGCAGCTACCTTTTGATTTTAAATGCGCTACAGCAACAGTAAATACTTCTTCTGATTGAAGAGATTTGAAGCTTTGTGCAATAGGTGGGCGGTTACTGTAGTCAAATGGATATTGGGTTGTGATAGCTGCGGTGCCAACTTGTGCGACTTTATTTGCACGGTAGATCAGTGCGGTGGTAATTTCATCAGTACCAATTTTATCTACGTTAAAATTAACAAAGGCGTATTCATTATTGCTATCTTCATCGTTTAACGCATTAACTAGACTAGCAATAGCGCTATTTGCACTGAAACCATCGTTTTCGATTTCCATTAAGCCGATAACATCAGCTTCTATAGCAATAAGTGCACTGACAATTTTCGCTTGTTGGCGAATAAATTCAGCTTCACTATCGGCGCCACGACTGGTTGGGAAACCAGCACCTTGGCCATCACCATTGAAGTAGTTAAGCACATTAAAGCTTGCAATCCGAAGATCTGCATCAGCGTGCAGTTCTGGTGCATCTGTACGTGGATTAGTTGCAACAAAAGTTGGTTGTACTGTTGGGTGAATGCGATAGCGATCAAAGCTGTAACCCATTACACCAGTGATTGCGTTCACAGAATCACCTAAACGTAATGTGTTATAAGCGTCTAAGCCAGTACCTGGGTAAGAAACTGGGTCAAGATTTTGTTTCGTTGAACCATCATCAAGTAAGATTTGTTTCTTGATGTTTTCGGCTTCAACAGCGTTAGCAGCATCACCGGGAAGGGCTATTTGTGTACCTTGATATAAACGTTCTGTGGCAAGACCTACTTCACCATAACGGCCTAAACCATAGTTGTTGCTAACGACCAGCGGTTGTTCTAGTGAAACCAGCATGCCTTCATAAGCTTCTAAATCGGCTACATTATTAACAGGGAGAGTGATGCTTGTTGCTGTTGGCGTTAAGCCTTTAGCACATACTTCCACTTGACTAACATCACCAATTTGGGTGGCATTAAAGTATTCAGCAACACTGCCTTTGACGCGCACATGGTCACCAACATTGACATCGGTATCAGCAAAATAAACAAAGACACCTTCAGAAGTAAGTGGGTTTGTATCAATATCTGCATCAAGTGATGTAATAAAGAAGCCACTTAATTGCTCACTACCTTGAAAATCAGCAGTTACTACGCCTTCCAGCTCAATTTCTGTGTTTAATAGAGGGCTATCACCGCCTTCACCTTGTACAGCGCTGATCAAGGTTTTAGCTGCGCCGCATTCTAATGGTACTAACGGCTCCGGTTCTGGCTCGGGATCTGGTTGGTTGTTTTCACCGTGGAAGCCTAGGCCAGAAAAGTCATCTTTATCAAATTGTAGCCATTGTTCACTAGGATCAAACGCGCTAGTTGCATCAGTGCGACCAGAGGTGACATCTGCCTTACGACGTAGAGTCTTATCTTTAGTAGTTACCCCTCCCGCTGTCCAAACTTCTTGCACACCTACCTGTCCAAAACTATCAATAACAGTATCACCGAGCGTAAGTGTGAAAGCGTCATCACCATTAAAGTTAACAGCACCGCTACGTAAATCTGCTTTAGTTGTTAAGTCATCTAAAGCACGGGTGTCCGTTGTTACAATAACAAAAGTACTATCAGCAGCAAGAGAGCCTGACAATTCTTCACTTGTTGAAACTGTATCACTGCCATTTGAATATAAATTAAGGGTATAGCCGTCGAGAGATATAGCTGTTGATGAGGTGTTGTAGATTTCAATTGCTTTATTGTAACCGCCACCTTCAACATATTCTGAAATAATTAGATTAGCTGAGGCTGGTGCACTGAGGCTTGCAATAACAAGCGCCAATGGCGTTATTTTTGTTTTGAACATTATTATTTTTTCCCGTGTATTGTGTCCCGAATGGGACAAACAGTTTAAGGAAAATTTATGACAAAGAAAATACAAAATGTTAATAATATGAAAATAAAAAGGGCGGTGAATCGCCCTTTTCTAAATTAAATATCTATGAGGCTTATCTTTTAAGCAGTTGTGCAGCTTGTTTTGCAAAATAGGTAAGAATACCGTCAGCGCCAGCACGCTTGAAAGCAAGCAATGACTCCATAATCGTGGCTTCTTCAGCAAGCCAGCCATTATCTATCGCCGCTTTATGCATAGCGTATTCGCCACTCACTTGGTAAGCAAACGTCGGCACACCAAACTCATCTTTAACCCGGCGTACAATATCTAAATAAGGCATACCAGGTTTGACCATCACCATGTCAGCACCTTCTTGTAAATCCAGCGCTACTTCACGAATGGCTTCATCAGAATTAGCAGGGTCCATTTGGTAGGTTTTTTTGTCCGCACCTTTTAAGTTACCAGCAGAGCCGACGGCATCACGAAATGGTCCATAGTAACTTGAGGCATATTTAGCTGAATAAGCCATAATGCGTGTATGAATGTGACCTTCGGCCTCGAGCGCTTCGCGGATCGCGCCAATGCGGCCATCCATCATATCTGAAGGGGCAACAATATCTGCACCCGCTTGTGCATGAGATATCGCTTGTTTAACTAATATTTCAGTCGTGATGTCGTTAATTACATAGCCATTATCGTCGATAATGCCGTCTTGTCCATGCACAGTAAATGGATCAAGCGCCACATCGGTGATTACCCCTAATTCTGGATAGGCTTCTTTGAGTGCGCGTACAGTGCGTTGTGCCAGTGCATCATCATTGTAAGCTTCTTCAGCAAGCAATGATTTTTTGTCCGCAGGGGTGACCGGAAAAATAGCGATTGCAGGAATACCTAATTCAACCAACTCTTTTGCTTCAATCAGCAGTAAGTCAATCGATAAGCGATCTATGCCTGGCATCGATGCAATGGCTTCACGGCGATTGTTACCTTCAAGTACAAATACTGGATAAATTAAGTCATTTACACTGAGTTGATTTTCGGCCATCAAGCGGCGCGAAAAATCATTGCGGCGCATTCTGCGCATGCGAGTATAAGGGAAAAGGTCGAGACCTGATTGGGCCATTATTTGCTCCTAGTCTAAAATTGGAAAACTAACTACACGATTACGCCCACTTTGCTTGGCATGATAAAGTGCTTTGTCGGCGCAGTCGGTGAATAATCCCGGATTATGAATGTCTTCTGCAATGGCGCTATATACACCAGCACTAATGGTAAACTTTATCTGGGTGTTTGCCACTGTAATTGTGGCATCCATGATTGCTTGGCGGATTTGCTCTGCTATTTCTACTGCACCGCCGAGGATGGTGTTAGGTAGTAAGATCACAAACTCTTCGCCACCATAACGGGCTACTTCGTCAAGTGGGCGTTTTAAATGGCTTTTTATAATGTCAGCCACAGCACGGATAGTTTGGTCGCCAATTAAGTGCCCGTAGGTGTCGTTAATGCTCTTAAAGTGATCAATATCGAGCATGACCACACTTAAAGGCGTTTGCTCTCGACGAGAGCGACGCAAGTCCATTACTAGCTTTTTATCGAAATAGCGGCGATTTTTTATTTGTGTTAATGGATCTTCCATATTGATTTGTTCAAGTGCGCGATTCTTTTCTTCAAGCTCTCGCAGGGTGACCTGAAGTTCAAACGTTCGCTCTTCTATATTTGCTTCTAAATCTAACCTAGCTTGTTCTTGTAGTGCTAAACGCTCTTGCAATAAAGCATCTTGTGCTTCACTTTGGGCTATTTTACTCTGCTGTGCAGCAACTTGAGCATCGCGTTCGATTAAAAAGTGTTTGATGGTAGCAAAGCTTAAACTGAGTGAGCAGATTAAAAAGCTAAAAAATACAAACGGTAAACCACGGGTATTAAAATCATAGATGTCAAATACGACAATTATTAGATAGATCTGCGCAGTTAAGAACATTAACATACTACATAAAAGCGCACTCAGAGGCTGCGTTCGCTGTTGCTTAATATCGATCCCTAACGCAGTTATGTGTAACAACATAATCAACACCGGTGCAATTAGGCTGTAATAAAGCATGATATTTGTAGGGAGCAACCAGATAAAAAATAAGCTGATAAAAAGTAACCAGTTACTCCATTTGTGTAAGGGTTGCAGCGCTGTTTTTGTGGGCAGGCGCAATTGTTCAAATAATAGCTTGAATAAGCAAGTGGTTAATATCAGCATGCTAGGCACGGCTAGCTGCTGCAAACTAGGCAAAGACGGGTGGAAATAGCGATAACCAAAGCCATATAAGTAAATCAGTAATAACCATAACGTGATTAAAATACTGCCACTGAGTGCAAAGTAACGTTTTCGTGAAAAGCCAAACATGACCAAGCAAGTGACTGCCAACGATAAAATAAATCCGACGAGCAGGCCGTACATTAAATTAAACTTACTTTTATCTTTTAAATATTCGTCATGCTGCCAAAGACTTAACGGCACTCTAACACCATCTAGACTTTCAACTCGAAGCAGTAATGTTGACTGACTTGCCGGTGGCAGTGTTAGCTTTACTAATAATGATTCTGTATTAATTTGTCGGTTATTGAGTGGTAATACATCACCAATTTCTTTAAACAATAATCTGTTTTGCTTAAAGTAATGGTATACAGCAACTTTATCTAATAACGGATTATCAATGGACAATAAAATTGGTAGCTCTGAATTCTCAGCGTTAACCAGTTGCAGGCGTAGCCATACGGCTTGATTAGTGAGTCCTAAATTGAGCGATTGCTCTGAAAGCTGTTGCCATTGCTGATTTGAAGTGAGCTTGGCTTGCTCTGCTGTGAAAGGCTGCAGGGAATATTCGAAAGGTATATTCACAAGGTGTTTGAAGTGCTTATCTAAGGTGATCTGCGTTGCGTTGGCCGTAAATGAAATAAATACAAAGCTATAAAGCAGCAACCAAACACGCTTCATTATCAGCCCTTGTGGTTGAATAACTGTTGGAAGTTAAGTGTAGTTTGCTTTGCAACAGTTGCAAACTCTAGGCCTTTTAAGGACGCGATAGTTTGGCATATATGTGGTAAATAGCTTGGCTCATTGCGATGCGATTTAGGTTTTGGTGTTAATGAGCGAGGGATCAAAAACGGTGCATCCGTTTCTATTAATAGGCGCTCTAATGGCAGCATAGGCATCAGTTGTTGCAGTGATTTACCGCGACGTTCGTCACAGACCCAACCGGTAATACCAATGTATAAACCGAGCGATAAATACTGTTCTAAGGCGTGCTGATCACCAGTAAAACAATGTAATACTCCACGCACCGAATATTGTTGCAATATTGCCAGCATATCTTCGCTCGCATCGCGCTCATGTAAATATACCGGAAGGTTTAACTCTACTGCCAAAGTGAGTTGTCGGTGCAACACGGAACGTTGAGTCTCGCGGGGAGAAAAGTCGCGATTGTAATCTAATCCACATTCGCCAATCGCAACAACCTCAGGGTGTGCAGCGAGAGTGCGCAGTTGTGTTTCTAGTTTTCCATCGGCTGATTTTGCGCCATGGGGGTGAACACCGGCGGTAGCAAGTAGCTTGTACTGTTGTGCTAAGTTAATCGCTTGCTGACTGGAGTTTATATCGCAGCCAATTAACAGCATTTGGCTAACATTTTGCGCTTTTGCGCGAGCAATGATAGCCGAATGTTGAGCATCAAATTGATGATTGGTAAGATTTACGCCTGCATCAATGAGTGATGTGGTCATTAATTAGTGCGCTTAACGCGGATCGAACGATTCTGGCCTGCTTTTTTTAATAAAAAGGAGTTGAACATACCACGTTCAATAATCACGGTATCATTTTGGTCGATACGCAAGCTATCTGAGCCAATTTGACGCCATTGTTGACCGTTGTCTAAACTAATAATTAATTCACCGTATGGCGCTTCTTTGACGTTGCTAACGACGGCTGATATTTCATTGTCATTATCTCTTGCTACTTCTTTGTGTTCTAAACCAAAATCGTCATTTTTAGTCTTAGCTATTTGCTCATTGGCTACTGCTGCAGCTGTTGGTGCGCCAACGTTAGGGGCTGCTGAGTTGGTAGGTGGGGTTAAGGTTTTTGTTGTTGCTGGCTTACTTAATGATTTACCCGCCATAGTGTTGTCATAACAAAGCAGACGATTGAAGTCATTTTCTACAAATGTACATGCTTGTAAAGCTTGTAAGTTAACTTCATTGGCATGAACAGTAGGAATGCTTAATAAGGCAAGTATTGGTAGTAGTTGTTTTTTCATTTATTCCTCAGACTCATTTTGCTGGGGTTTAGCGCTATAAAAGGATGCTAAGATTAAACCCAATTCAAATAACAGTAGCATGGGAAATGCTAATAATGTTTGTGATAGTACATCCGGTGGCGTTAAAAACATAGCTACAACAAAAACACCGACCACAATATAAGGACGTTTTTCTTTTAAACTTTGTGTTGTGGTAGCGCCACTAAAACACAGCAGCATTATCGCTACTGGAATCTCAAAAGCGACCCCAAAAGCAAAAAATAGCTTCAACGCAAAACTTAAGTAGCTACTAATATCTGGTGCCAACGTCATCATTTCTGGGCCAACGCTAGTAAAAAAGCCAAGAATTATGGGTAGTACTACAAAGTAACAAAATGCGATACCGCTATAAAAAAGTATAATGCTAGATGCTAAAACAGGCATTAGCATGCGTTTTTCATGTTGGTATAACCCTGGCGCAATAAAGCCCCATATTTGGTGTAATATTAATGGAAACGCTGCAAATAAAGCGACAAATAAGGTTAACTTAAACGGCGCAAAAAATGGTGCTGTTACATCAGTAGCGATCATGGTTGCTGTACTTGGTAAGTGCGCAACTAATGGGGCCGCTACAAAACCGTAAATATCGTTCGCAAAGTAAACCAGCGCAATAAAAAATACCAATATAGCTAATAAGGCTTTCATAAGCCTATTTCGCAATTCAATTAAATGACTTACAAAGCCTGATTTAACTTGTTCAGTCATAATTTAACTCGTTACCGATATATAGACCATAGCCAACAAAAATAATTTCATTTTTGTTCATCAATATTCACTTTATCTGTTTGCTCAGAAGATCTTTTTTTATAACTGTGGGTGACTGAGTCCGCTGCCTTTTGTAATTCGCTGACCGAGTCTTTTATTGCTGGACTTAAGTCTTGCATGCCTTGTTGTTCAGCTTTTTTTAAATTTTGGTGTAACTCATGCACTCTTAATTCTTCGTTGACTTCAGCCTTAACAGAATTAGCCAACGATTTTATAGTTTTTACCCAACGGCTAACAGTACGAATAGCAACCGGCAAACGCTCAGGGCCAAGTACCACTAAGCCGACGATTAACACCACAACAAGTTCCCACATACCCATGCTAATTAAGCCTTATGGTCTTCTTTATTTTTATTAACAGACTCTTTGTTTTGTATTGGGTTATTTGCTTGTTCAATTGGTTCTGCTGGTTTATTTTGCTCATCTTCAGAGACAGCTTTTTTAAAACCTTTTATAGCGTTACCTAAATCACCGCCAATGCCACGCAATTTTTTTGTGCCAAAAAGTAACACTATGATTGCTAAAACAATTAACAATTGCCAAATACTAATGCCGCCAAAACCCATGATGTTCTCCACTTATTTAAATACTGTGAATTAAAATTATTGTACTGATTATACTCACCGAGCACTAAATAGCACTTAGTTTATGCTGCGCTGCGCCAAGCAAATATAAAGCCGCTTAAAGAGCATATCGCAGCAATACCTGCAGCGACAAGGTCATGCTGCAAATAACATAACCCAGAGACTATCATTGCTGAACCAGCAAAAAGACCAAGTAATAATGGCTTGTGTGATGGCTGTGGCAGTGGTGCAGGGCTGTTGCGCTGTTGTTTTAGGTTGTGATAAATCAAATCAGGTAACTCAGGCATTTTTTCTGCCCAAAATGGCAAGTTTGCGTATACCTGTTTCAATACCGACCAAGGACCAACCTGTTGCTTTACCCAGTCTTCTAAAAAGGGTTTAGCTGTTTTCCATAAATCTAATTGTGGATATAGCTGACGCCCAAGGCCTTCAACATACAACAAGGTTTTTTGTAGTAGAACTAATTGGGGTTGAACTTGCATATTAAAGCGACGAGCGGTATTAAATAGATTAACTAAGACGTGGCCAAATGAAATCTCTGCTAATGGCTTATTAAAAATCGGCTCGCAGACAGTGCGAATGGCAAACTCAAATTCTTCCACGCTGGTGTCTTTAGGTACCCAGCCAGAATCGACATGTAATTGTGCGACTTGACGATAATCGCGATTAAAAAAGGCAATAAAGTTTTCGGCTAAGTAACGTTTGTCTTCTTTGTTTAGCGTGCCCACGATGCCACAATCAATACCGATAAATTTAGGGTTTTCAGGGCTCTCATAGGATACAAATACGTTACCAGGGTGCATATCAGCATGAAAAAAACTATCACGGAACACTTGGGTGAAAAACACCTCCACACCGCGTTCGGCCAGTAGTTTCATATTGGTGTTTTGCGCAACTAATGCCTCAGTATCAGACACTGGAATACCGTAGATTCGCTCCATGACTAGTACATTTACGCGACTATAGTCACTGTAAACATAGGGAATATAAAGCGAATCAGAACCCTCAAAATTACGCTTTAATTGAATGGCGTTTGCGCCTTCACGCATCAGATCAAGTTCATCAAGTAAGGTTTTTTTATACTCTTTGACTACTTCAACTGGGCGTAACCTTTTCGCTTCATTGATTAACTTGGCCACTACTTTGGAAAATTGTTCCATTAATGCTAAATCAGCGTCAATTTGTTCTCTGATATCAGGGCGAATAACTTTAATAACCACCTTTTGTGGTTGATTATGTTCATCCACTAAAGTAGCAGTATGTACTTGGGCAATGGATGCTGAAGCTAAAGGGGTTTGCTCAAAATCGCTAAAGTATTCACTGATATCATCGATTTCAAGTGCATTTTCAATTAGTTGTTGTGCTAACACACCATCAAATGGCTGTACTTGATCTTGTAGTAAGGCCAGCTCTAAAGCGATGTCTAGTGGTAATAAATCGCGCCGAGTAGATAGCATCTGGCCAAACTTTATCCACACCGGCCCCAATTGCTGTAATGCTAAACGCAGTCTTAACCCTGCTGGTTTTTCTGGGTGTTTATTGGTTAGCCAAAATAGACATGCACGGCCAACTTTGCCATACCAAGGTATTTTTTGTGATGGGATCAGTTCATCCAAACCATAGCTAAGGAGGGTTTTTGTGATGTTATAAAGCCGAGCAGCTGACACAGATAATCCTTACTGATTCATTTTGCTTGAAGTAGTTGGTTGATACGTAACTCAAGTTGCGCAACATGTGCTTTGAGTTGACGCGTGTGTTGCTTAAATTGCTCAAGCTCTAAAGGATGAATAGTCACTTTGAGCTCGTCTTGGCATAAAGTAGTGAGCGTTGTAGAGAGTTTCTTGTTGGCTTTTTGACCTTGCTGTTGAGTTTGTTTAACTAACTGCCATAGTTGCTGTGCCGCTGCGTCACCAAGATAATCAGATAAGTGTTCAGGCCAATCGATATTAAGCGCAGCGAAAGCATTACTAAACCCTTGTGCAATATTTAGATCACCTTGCAAATCGAGTTTATCTTGGCGGATTAACTGAGTCAGCATCGCAGGGTTTTTAAGTGCCATTAACGTATTAATATCGGCGCTTATCATGCAGTCATATTGCGTTTCGGTAGTGTTGTATAAATGCAGTTGCTGGCCAGTAAACACCACTAAAAACTGCTGTTGCCAATCGCGTATATCAATTAATAAGCGTTGTTGGGCAATTGATGACAGCCTATCGCCAAGAGTGGGGTCGAGCTTAAGTGCCGTATTTAAAATACCTTCGACTAGTGCGACTATGAAATTATTTAACATACAATACCTTAGCAATAAACGTTACTAGCTGGTGTGACGCTTAATATTTGAAGCCACGATGTAATGCTACAATACCACCGGTGAGGTTTTGATAGGTGGTTTGCTCAAATCCAGCCTCGTTCATCATTGCTTTTAGTGTTTCTTGATCTGGGTGCATACGAATTGATTCAGCTAAGTATTTGTATGATTCACCGTCGTTAGCAACTAACTCTCCCATTTTAGGTAGTAAGTTAAATGAGTAAAAATCATAGGCTTTACTTAACACTTGATGCTCTGGTTTGGAGAACTCCAATACCAGTAGACGACCACCAGGCTTTAAGATTCGGTACATCGAGCGAAGTGCTTTATTTTGATCTGTAACATTACGTAAACCAAAGGCAATGGTAATTAAATCAAAACTATTATCAGGAAAAGGCAGTGCTTCAGCATTCATTTGTACGTAGTCAATATTGCCGACTAGACCTAGGTTATGAAGCTTTTCGCGGCCCACTTTAAGCATTGATGAGTTAATATCACCTAATACTACTTGCCCAGTATCACCAACCAGTTGACTAAACTTTGCCGTTAAGTCGCCGGTACCACCTGCTAAATCCAGCACATGATGGCCTTTACGCACACCTGAGCTGGCAATGGTTTGACGTTTCCATAAACGATGAATACCAAACGACATGAGATCATTCATTACGTCATATTTAGTAGCAACTGAATGAAATACATCGGCAACCATAGAAGCTTTTTCGGTTTCGGCAACGGTTTTATAACCAAAATGCGTGGTCTTTTCAGGATTCTCGTTCATGATTAATCTCTATCGTGGTAATAAAGACTAGTGTACTTGATTGTTACGCCATGGTGCAATTTGAATATGGGGGAAATTGCTTGTGGATCAAGGTTTATTATTTATTCGTTGTGGCTCACTGTCCGGCAATAAAGCTGCTTTGGCCAAGCGATCTTGCTTTATGTGCTGCATTAGAGGCTTTACGGGCAAGATTATTAAAATCTTTTTCGTCTAAGTGCTTGGCAATCCCTAATGACAGGTTGATTGCTGGTAGCTTAATACCGTTTTTAGAACTGACGAATCGCAGTTTCTCGACTCCATTACGGACTTTTTCAGCAATTACATTCGCAGTTTCAGGGTCGATATCGGCCAGTAATACAGTAAAAGCATCTTTGCCAGTACGCCCTGGCAGGCCACTTTCAAATACATACTTTTGAATTTGTTTAGCTACTTTACTTAAAATTACTTCACCAATGATATCGCCGTAGTTATCAATAAAGTGATCTAAGTTATCGATTTGGATGGCAATTGCACACACAGATTTTTTTTGGTTTAACCATAATTGTGTTTGCTGGTTTAAATAATGACGTTTAAAAAGGCCTGTTTGCTGGTCGGTGATGTGTTGTTTACGTAATTGTACGAGTTGTTGTTGGGTTTTCTCTTGTAATCGCTTTGCTTTGATCAGCTCTATTTTAAATTGTTTATGTTGAGTGAGCAGGTGGGCAGTTTGCTTATTTAATGTCTCAAGTGCGAGTTTGCTTTGGCTAACATTATTTTCATCTAATAAATGCACGCATTCGCTGACCTGACTTGCAAAGCGAATGATATCTTTTTCGGTTGAGTGCGCGCTACGTGATAATGAATTAATAACATCATCAACATTGCGTACCATTTTGGTTTCAGCTTGATGAGCTTGATCCATATAATCGAAATACAGTTGCTCTATATAAACACAGTCAATTTCTTGGCCTTGGGCAATTGCACGATCGATAGTGGTATTTAAATCAGAATTAACTTGGCTGATATAGGTATAGACAACGTGATAATTGAGAGGGGTCGGTGGTAATATATGGTGTTCTAAAAAGATACATACCTTGGTCATTTTTTCTTGAGCAATAGCCATGGAATCATGGAACATCATTGTATACACCAATTAAATACACGTAACAGCGAAATTAAATAACCTTCTCCATGAGGTCTTGACGCGATCCTAGCGTATGAGATTGCCTTACATTAATCTGTATCGGGGATATTTAAAAGCAAAAATATGTAATTTGGCAGCGAAATCTCCATTTTTCTCGTTCATTAGCTGGTTTTCTCGACAATCTTATTAGGCAATAAAAATGCTGATTAACTACTAGCCAATAGTCGCGGTTAATTTAACCTTATATTTATCGCCCTTGGTCGCATTTTTTTGGTTATTTGATCTGCCTAGGTTAGGTTAAACATCACGTTTTAAGTAGCAGATCCCTATTATTATGAAAAAATCACCTTCATCGGTTATGCGTCATTCCCTGTTAAGTATCGCCTTGGTATGTACATTAAGTGCGTGCCAAATGACCACGATAGATAGTGACCAACAATTTACGCAAGTGGCGCAATCAATTGTTGATTACCGTAAAAGTATTAGCACGTATAGCAACCCCGAGGGGGTTGATGGCTATTTGTTAACTAATTTATCTGCGGAGTTTCTTGAAAAGAAATACCAACATAACACTGAATTATTAGCGCAGTTAGATGCAATAGATAAAGATAAACTCAGTGATGAAAACCGTATTAATCTCACTATAATTCGTGGCCAAGTACAAAATAGTATCGATGAATATGTATTTAACAGCCACTACATGCCGCTTACTTCTGAATATGGCTTTCACTCGAGTTTATCTTTTATGGTGTCGAGTTCAGATTATAAAAAACTAGCTGATTACCAACTTTATCTACAGCGTTTGCAGCAAGTTCCTCGGTTTTTTGCGCAAAATATCGGTTGGATGCGTAAAGGGCTGGAAGTTGGCTTAACTCAACCTAAGGCTGTATTAATTGGTTATCAAGATTCTATCAGTGCCTATATTGTTGATGACGTTACTGAGTCTGAATTTTATAAACCATTTTTAAATAATACCGCTGGTTTGAGTGATAGTGAGTTTTTTGCTTTACAGCAACAAGCTAAAAAAATCATTAAAGAACAAGTGATTACTGCTTATAAAAATTATTTAACGTTTTTTAATGAAGAGTATCAGCCAGGTGCGCGTACTGAAATTGGTATCTCTGCTACACCAAATGGTGCTGCGTTTTATGCTAATCGTGCCAAGTATTACACCACTACAGATATGACACCAAAAGAAATCCATGAACTGGGGTTAAAAGAAGTGGCACGTATTCGTGCTGAAATGGATAAGATTATTGAGCAAGTTGGTTTTAAAGGCACATTTGCTGAATTTGTGCACTTTTTACGTACTGATCCGCAATTTTACGCTAAAACACCGGAAGAGTTATTAAAAGAAGCATCGTACATAGCTAAAAAAATGGATGCACAATTACCTAAGCTATTTCACACCTTACCACGCATGCCTTATGGTGTTGCGCCGGTGCCAGCAAGCATAGCGCCTAAGTACACGACTGGCCGTTACTCTGGGTCGAGTCGTGATGATCAAGCGGGTTATTACTGGGTAAACACTTATGCACTTGATAAGCGCCCTTTATATGTTTTAGAAGCACTTACTTTTCATGAAGCTGTACCAGGGCATCATTTACAGATCTCCCTTAATGCTGAATTAGAAAACCTACCAAGTTATCGTCAAGATGCTTATTTGTCAGCATTTGGCGAAGGGTGGGGATTATATTCTGAATACTTAGGTATTGAAGCGGGCTTTTATCAAGATCCATATAGTAACTTTGGCCGTTTAACTTATGAAATGTGGCGTGCAGCCCGTTTAGTGGTTGATACTGGCATGCACATGTACGGCTGGAGTCGCGATCGTGCGATGAAATTTATGAGCGAAAATACAGCATTGTCTTTACACAATGTGAAAACCGAAACTGATCGTTATATTTCATGGCCAGCACAAGCACTATCATACAAAATTGGTGAGCTGACTATTAAACGCTTACGCAAAGAAACAGAGCAAGCATTAGGGCAAGACTTTGATGTACGCGAGTTCCATCATCAAATACTTCGTCATGGCTCTGTGCCAATGTCAGTATTAGAAGATCAAATCCATCGATACATTGAAACTGAGTTGACTAAACAAAAAAGCTAGCTTCTATCGATATGGATCGCTGCATTCAGTGCAGTGATCCATTAAAATCCTTTGCTTGAAATTTAATCTGCTTATATGCTCTCTACTGTAATAAGATTTTTACTAATATATTCGCTACTTAGCTTAAGTTTTTAGTATAAGTATTAGTGAAATGACAAAACAACCAGCAAGGGGCGCTGCATGAGTAATTTAATAGTTTTTAGCATTGATGTGTTTGCCAGCTTATTTATAGTGGTATTTGGGTGTTTAGTTTTAGTTGTTATTTATTTTTATATCAGTGATGTCACTCAATCTAAACAAGCGATTAGACGTAATTATCCGGTAATAGGTCGGTTTAGATACTTTTTTGAGCGCCAAGGTGAGTTTTTTCGTCAATACTTTTTCGCTATGGATCGCGAAGAAATGCCATTTAATCGCGCCGATCGTAGTTGGGTTTATAAAGCGGCTAAAAATGTTGATCGTACCACCGCCTTTGGCTCAACTCAGAGCCTAGAAGTTACCGGGACCGTGATGTTTATGAACTGCGCGTTTCCTACCTTGGACGAAGAAGCGCTTGAACCTAGTGCAGTTACGTTAGGGCCGCATTGTCCAAATCCTTATATTACTAAATCGCTATTCAATATTTCAGGTATGAGTTTTGGTGCGTTATCAAAACCTGCTGTACGTGCGTTATCGCAAGGTGCCAAACTCGCTGGTTGTTGGATGAACACTGGTGAAGGTGGTTTAAGCCCTTATCACTTAGAAGGAGGTGCCGACATTGTGTTTCAAATTGGCACAGCTAAATATGGTGTGCGCGATGAACAAGGTAAATTAAGTCATGAGAAGCTCAAGCAAATAGCTGCGCATGAACAAGTAAAAATGTTTGAAATTAAAATGAGCCAAGGTGCGAAGCCTGGTAAAGGCGGTATGTTGCCAGGCAAAAAAGTGACTGCTGAAATTGCGGCTATTCGTGGTATCCCAGAAGGTCACGATTCAATTAGCCCAAATGGTCATCCTGAAGTTAAAAACCCTGCAGATTTACTTGATATGATTGCCTCGGTGCGCGAAACGACTGGCAAGCCAACCGGCTTTAAAGCGGTTATTGGCGCTTATGCATGGCTGGAAACCTTGTTTGCTGAGATCAATCATCGTGGTATTGAATCTGCGCCCGATTTTATTACCATCGATAGTGCTGATGGCGGTACCGGTGCTGCACCACAACCGCTGATGGATTCGGTGGGTTTACCACTGAAAGAAAGTTTACCTTTGGTTGTTAATATGCTCGAAAAGCATGGCCTGCGAGAGCGAATTAAAGTTATTGCGTCAGGCAAACTGATTGTGCCGTCTAAGGTTGCATGGGCGCTCGCGCTGGGCGCAGACTTTGTTGTATCGGCACGTGGTCATATGTTTGCTTTGGGTTGTATTCAAGCGCTGCAATGTAATAAAGACACTTGCCCAACAGGGATAACCACACACAACGAGCGGTTGCAACGTGGCTTAGATGTCGCCGATAAAGCGCAGCGCGTAGCAAACTACAATAAGTACATTCATTATGGTGCGGGTTTAATTGCTCACTCATGCGGGGTATTTAGTGCCCGTGAACTTGGCCGCCAGCATGTGCGCGTTGTGCAAGAAAACGGCCTGTCAGAGCCGCTTGATAAAATGTATGAAAATTATCAGTAATTTAAAAGATTAGGTAATAGAAGCTAGGTCCCGCCCAAATAGGTTGATAAAAGGCACTAAATAAAGTGCCTTTTGCTATTTTTATAAATTTAATTTAGTTGGCTTATCAATAAAGAGAAAAACTCTTCTTTGTTATTGCAAGTGTGGGCGTTGAGTACTAACTGCTCACCCAGCGCTAAAGTGTGGCGTTGTACGTCTAAACGCGCCTGCGCATCTTCAATGCCATCAATGTCAGCAACGTGTGCTAAGCCGATAGTGCGGCGTATTAGTTCTGTCCCACAGTAACCAATCGCGTCTTGTAATACTTGTTGCATAAAATACTCGCCATAACCAGCGGCTTTTAAATTGTTATCTGTGGTTTGCTCTGCAATAAATGTCAGCCACTGTTGTTCAAACAAAGAATAACTCTCTTGCAGGCAAGTCAGTAAATGGGTGTGATAGTTACGGCGTGTAACAAATTCACTAATACGAGCATTTTGCGCGCAGTAGTTTAATAATAAATTGCCGATAAATGAGCCGATATCAAAGCCAACTGGGCCAAAAAAGCCAAATTCAGGGTCGATCATCTTAGTGGTGTTTTGATCGACAAAAATACTGCCGCTATGCATATCACCATGTAATAGCGTCTGCGGGCATGATAAAAACTTAGCTTTTAGTTTTGCGATCGCTAAATGTAATGCGGTGTTATTTTGTAGTTTATTGACTGTACTTTGCAACTCGCTTGGATAGTTATTACGTTCATGTTCACGCAAGATATCGTTGAAAAACAAATCTTCAGTAATTTGGCACAATTCTGGATTGGTAAACTGACTGATTTTGGCTTTTTTATCTTGCGCGGTTAGGTAAAAGTCTGAGTTATAAAAACCGGTATGGCTTAAGTAGTGAGCTACATGTTGACCTAATAGCGGAAATTGCTCTGCGTTTATTTGTGCGCTACGCAAAATTTGTAAGTGACCAAGATCTTCTAAAATGGTCAGTGCTTGCTCTGGATTATGATGCAATACTTTTGCTGTGTAGTCAGGGCTTAATGCGCCGTGATTGAGTAAAACCTCAGCTTCAATGCGTGCTCGGTCAAGCGTTAATGGCCATGACTCACCCACACAGCGCGCATAAGGCAAGGCTTGCTTTAAAATAACGCTATTACTTTGCTCGTCGCTTATTCTAAAAACGAGATTTAAATTGCCATCTCCAAACTCATACGCCGATAACGTTTGGTCAGGATCAAACAAATCATATCCATCTTTAGTTACAAGATTTTTAATATAATCAATCGCATGCTGTGCATTAAAGGCAACGTATTCGGCCATCGGCGTACTCTCAGAAAATGATAAACGATAGCATTCTATACCTTCAACCGTTTAGATGTCTACACTTCTGTCTTGTGCGTTTTAAAAACTACTGTAAAATAACCTCAGCCTAACGATTATTCAGGATCAATCATGCAAGACCTCATAGCGAGCAGTTTAAAATATCAAAACAATACACTAAGCGTGTTAGACCAATACCTACTGCCGCATCAGCAGGTATGGCACGAATGTGATGATGTAGCCAGTATGAGGGATTTAATTCTAAGCTTAAAAATACGCGGCGCACCGCTGATTGGTTTAGGAGCAAGTTTGCTAGTTGCCCATTTGGCAGAGCAAGGCACAGCTAAAGTAGCATTAGCGCAGGCGATTGATGATTTAGAAGCCACTCGGCCAACTGCGGTTAATTTAATGCATTGTATGGCAAAGTTACGTATTGCATTACAACAAGATGATTATGTAACGGCAATTGTAAGCGCTGCTGTAACATTGTTTAATGAAGATATCGCCTTGTGTGAAAGCATGGCAAATCATGGTGCTGCATTGGTTAGCAGCGGCGATAATATTCTCACACATTGTAATACTGGTGCCTTAGCAACCGCAGGTATTGGTACTGCTCTTGGTGTTATTTATAAAGCGCAGCAACGTCATGGCGATATTCATGTATGGGTGGATGAAACGCGGCCATTATTGCAAGGCGGGCGTTTAACCGCGTTTGAACTTGAGCGCTGGCAAGTACCTTACACCTTAATTTGCGATAATATGGCAGCGAGTTTAATGGCTGATGGCAAGGTTGATAAAATTTTTGTCGGTGCAGATCGTATTGCTGCAAATGGTGACTTTGCTAATAAAGTAGGCACTTATAACTTAGCAGTACTGGCGCATTTTCATGACATCCCATTTTATGTAGTAGCGCCGCTAACAACCCTCGATGTAAACACAGCATGCGGTGCAGACATTGAAATAGAACAACGTAACAGCGCAGAAGTGCGCGGTGTAAGCGGAAGCTTTGGTGAAGCGCTATGGGCACCTACAAATGCTAACGTATATAATCCCGCATTTGATGTAACCCCCGCTAAGCTTATTACCGGCTGGGTACTCGATACTGGCGTTTATGACCAACAACAAGTTTTAGTTGGTGAATTAAAAAGGCTGGTTTAACAGCCTTTTGCCACATACACCCATGCATTAATGCCGCTGCTAAATGACTCTTCAATACGGATGTAGTCATTAACTTCGTAGCTATCCGCGTTAGCAAGTTCCTCTAAGGTGATAGTAAAAATAGTGCCAGTTACTGTATCTGTTGGCAGGCCTGTTTTAATTAATGCTGGATGAAAACGCTGGCCGCTGCTTTTGTACACGGCGGCGTCGGTGATCTCAATTTCGCCTACTACGTAACCTTGTAGTGTATCGGCTTGGCCTTCGAGCAAGCGGCCAAAGGTATCAAGCTGTACTTGCTCTAATTGCAGTGTGCCGTATAAACTCCATTATTAACAGATATTTAGTCCAATAAAGGAAACTGCTTAGCAATCTCAGATTCGGTGCTTTGTGCCACCCAGCCTTCGGTATTATTGAATAAACGGATCGCAGTAAATTCAGGATCGCTGCCCATATCAAACCAATGGGGAGTAAGCTCTGGTACTGAAATTAAATCACCCTGCTTGCAAAGTACTTGGTAAACCTTGTCGTTAATATGCAGGCAAAATAATCCTTGGCCTTTTACAAAAAAGCGTACTTCGTCTTCACTATGGGTGTGCTCAAATAAAAACTTAGCACGTAATTCTGCAGCGTTCGGATTGCCTTTTGCCAGCGAAATAACATCTACAGTTTGATAACCACCTTGTTGCTTTAAGCTTTCAATATCAGCGTTATAGGCGGAAATAATAGCTTCATGGCTAGTATCAGCAGTAATCATTTTTGTTGCTTGCCACTGCTCAAATCGTACATTTACTTTATTAAGCTCGGTGGCAATTTGTGCTGTATCTTGAGTGTTTAATAAAGCATTATTGCCGTTACAGTCAGCAAAAATAGTCAGTTGGCTCATGCTAAATGCTCCACAGTGAATTGGCTAAAATCGTTAATATAGTTATGCGCAGGCGAGCTTGCTTGACCATCACGGATCAGGTGCAAGGTTTTTAAACCTGCGGCTTTGGCGGCATCAAGCTCGGCTGCCACATCACTTAAAAATAACACTTCATTAGCGGCAAAAGGTAGTTGCTCAATAATATTGTGATATGAACGTTGCTCTTGTTTAGCGCCGACTTGAGTATCAAAATAATCAGTAAATAAGGAGCGAATATCACCAAAGTCAGAGTAGTTAAAAATTAAATGCTGTGCTTTTACTGACCCTGATGAATACACATACAACTGCTGGCCGGCTTGTTGCTGTGCAACTAAAAAGTGGTAGGCATCTGGGTATAAATGGCCGGTAAAATCGCCATTTTCATAGCCAGTTTGCCAAATCAAACCTTGTAACTGTTTTAATGGAGTGATTTTTTTATCGTCACGGATCCATTCAAGTAAAGTGTTAATTACGACATCAATACTGGCATCTGGCTGTTCAATAACCGCTTTTACGGCATAAATTTGTTCAGCTACAGCGCTTTGCTCTTGATGAGTTTTTACAAATTCGGGGAGCTGCTTTGCGGCATATGGAAATAGTACGTCTTTAACAAACGAAATACGGGTAATAGTGCCTTCAATATCGGTCAGCAGTGCTTTGATCATGATTCTAATCCTACTAATTTTAAGCGTTCTATCTCACATGCAAATAAAAACTCAAGGCCTTCTAATTGACGGCGTACTTCACCAATAGTGCGACCCACTACATACAAACCGTGGCCGCGAATAAGCACGCCGTGCTCAATAGGCGTGTGTAAGTGGTGATCGCTCACTAATAAACTCAAGCGATCAATATCTTGGTCGTTATCAAAGATTGGAATACTCAAGGTGTCTAAATGTGAAGTAATGCCGGTTAGTGACTTTTGCATTTCGTAGCCGTGTAAGTCTAGGCTGTGACCTTTAATAACCCGAGATAATACCGTCGCAGCAACCGAATGAGTGTGCAATACATAATTAGCAGCAGGAATAAGTTTATACATGCACAAATGCAATTCGGTTTCAGCTGAGGGTTTGGCGGCGCTAGCGCTACGATTACCGACATGATCCAGTTCAATAAAGGTATGCGACCCTAATTGACCTTTGTCAAAACCGCTGGCAGTAACCACAAAACCGGTGTTAGTTCGCGCTGAAAAATTACCACCCGTAGCTGGCACCCAACCACGTTGACTGATCCACTTTCCTGCTTCTATAAGTTCTGAAATAGCGGTATTGTTATGCATACATTCCTCATACTTCTTTAGACGGCTATACATCTGTTAACAGCAATGATAGCATCGCTTTGGGCGCAAAACCATCATTAAGGGTAACCAGTGTTTGAAAGTAAATTGCCAAATTTAGGCACCAGTATTTTTAGTCAAATGACTGCTTTAGCAAATCAATTCGAAGCGATTAATTTATCGCAGGGGTTTCCTGAGTTTGATGCGCCTGAGCTACTTAAAAAACAGCTTAATCATTATGTGCTTGAAGGAGTTAATCAATATTCACCTTCATCTGGTGTGCCGCGCCTGCAGCAACAAATTGCCCAGTTAGCAAAACGAAAATATGCAGCTGAAATAGATGCCGCGCAGCAAGTAACGGTAACCTCTGGCGCGACCGAGGCCTTGTTTGTTGCCATTCAGGCGCTGGTGCGCGAAGGTGATGAAGTCATTGTGTTTGACCCCGCTTATGATTCATACCAGCCAGCGATTGAATTGGCCGGTGGTAAGTCAGTCAATATTGCTCTGCATGCTCCGAGTTATGCAATTGACTGGCAAACGGTGGCTGCGGCTATCAATAGCAAAACGCGGGCTATTATAATCAACACTCCACATAACCCAAGTGGTAAAACGTTAAAACAGCACGATATTAATGCTCTAAAAGCCTTAGTAATTAAGCATGACTTATACCTGATAAGTGATGAAGTATACGAGCATATTACTTTTGATCAGCAACCGCATTTAAGTGTGCTGCGTGATAACGAATTGTTTGCTCGCAGCTTTGTTATCTCAAGCTTTGGCAAGACTTTTCATAGCACAGGCTGGAAAATGGGTTACTGCATCGCACCCGCTGCACTTGCGGTCGAGTTTCGTAAAATTCACCAATATGTGACTTTTTCAAGCTTTACGCCGGCACAACATGCATTAGCCGATATGTTAGAACAGCAAGGTGAGCATGTGGATGAGCTCAGTGAGTTTTATCAACAAAAGCGTGATGTACTTAGTAAAGCACTAAAAGATAGCCGCTTTACCATTTTACCAAGTGAAGGCACCTACTTTTTACTGCTTGATTACAGCGATGTATCGGATTTAAATGACGTAGAATTTTGCCAGTGGTTAGTAGAACAAGCAGGCGTTGCAGCCATTCCACTAAGCGTGTTTTATCAGCAACCAAGCAACGATAAAGTTATTCGCTTATGCTTTGCCAAAAATGACGCCACGCTATTACAAGCCGCGGAGATTTTATGTCAACTTTAACTATAGCACTGATACAAACATCGCTTAATTGGTTAGATAAAGACGCCAACTTGGCACACTTTGGCAATAAAATAGCTGATATAGATAAATCAGTAGAGCTTATTTTATTGCCAGAAACCTTTGCCACCGGCTTTGCTATTAACCTTGATTGCGCAGAGCCGGATCATCAGTTAAAGCAAGGCAAAGTGCTTGATTGGATGATCGCGTCGGCAAAATCAAGCAATGCGGTAATTGCAGGCTCGGTATTGGTAACGCAAGGAAATAAAAAAGCTAATCGCTTTTATTGGGCATGGCCCAATGGCGAAGTGAAGTATTACGACAAACGGCATTTATTTTGCTTGGGCAAAGAGGGCGATTTTGTAACCGCAGGGCAGCAACGTGAAGTGTTCACCCTTAATGACTTTAGAATTTTACCGCAAGTTTGTTACGACTTACGTTTTCCGGTCTTTCAGCGCAATCGCAATGACTACGATGTGATGGTTAATGTCGCCAACTGGCCTGCTGCAAGGCGCAAAGTATGGGACACCTTACTAATGGCGCGGGCGATGGAAAACCAGTGTTATGTGATTGGCGTTAATCGTATTGGTGATGATGCTAATGGCGTCGCGCACAATGGCGGCACGGCAGTGTATGACTTTAAAGGTGATACGTTAGCAGCCGCTACTGATAACAAAGCTGATGTTGTTATTATCACTTTGGACAAACAGCCGCTTGAGCTCTTTAAGCAAAGTTTCCCGGCGCATTTAGATGCCGATGGGTTTAGTTTGGGTTATTAAGATAAAGAGACTGTTTAGCCTCTTTACCCGTTTTACACAGAAGCACTGTAGGTGAGTTTGATCGCAGCGAAACCCGACAACATACAAAAAAAATAATCTACAGGCTTGTATCAATACAAGGCCGTTTATCTGCGATGAATTTTTACCTGCTCACCCAATCGTTACGAGAGAATACCTAGGCTAGGTTAAAGTATTGATTTAATAGGTAGCAACCTATTGCATTACTATGATGTAACAGTTAGTTATCCGGTTTTTTATCTGCATTGTGATTATATGGTTGGCACAATATCTGAATTTCGTGATGCCCATCATATAATTTAAATAACTCATTGCCCCCAGTTTTGTTAAAAAATTGAGATAGGGTTATTTTGTCCTGCTCATACTCCATTAGTAACCAAAAGCCGTAAAAACCTTTAAACCAAAAATAATAGAATATCGCTGCGAAAAAAAATACTAGATAGGCTGCTTTACCTACTTTCTTTTTATATTTTAAACAACTAAGGAACAACCAAATACAACTCAATATTGCTAAAATTAAGAATGCTGAAAAAGGAGTAATAACTACTTCAATGTTGTCCCAGCGAGAGCTTAGACAAGAAGCATATCGGTCTGAAACTATTGTGTAAATTAAAGTGATTTTGAAAAGGAAGTACAATAATACAGTTGTAAAAACTGCATATAAAATACCACTTTCTTTGTCCTCACTGTTATTCAACTTGTAGCCTTAGAAAATATTTTGGTGTTTTTAAAAAGAAAAGTCAGAACGATTTTTGAATTTGGTTTAAGAGCTGACTTATGTGTTCTATTTGATATTACATTACACAACTTAGCGGAAGGGATCTAGAGTTTAGTTTTCTGGCCGCACTGCGTGCGTTTAACTTTGTTCCAGACAAAGTTTGGTCGAACCCTAGTCGAGGGTTCTCACCCGCCTTCATTGGTGTAAAGGTTACGGACATAAAACAATAGGCTTTTCATTCTGAAATTTGTGTCAAACGTGGGGATGGGCTTGCTTACGTCCATGTAACCAATCGCTTCGCGACGCTTGCAGCGGCCTAAAATGTTCCTGACATTTTATCGAACCCTGGTCGAGGGTTCTCACCCGCCTTCTGCCATTTTTAACAACAAAAAAAGCCCCACAATAAATTGCGGGGCTTTTTTCGTTATTAAATGGCGGAGAAGGAGGGATTCGAACCCTCGATAGAGCTACAAACCCTATACTCCCTTAGCAGGGGAGCGCCTTCGGCCACTCGGCCACCTCTCCGGCGCATAAATTGTCATTTTGATAATCGAGTGAACCACCAAAACGTAATAATGGTGGAGAGATAGGGATTTGAACCCTAGAGGGGCTATAAACCCCTGCCGGTTTTCAAGACCGGTGCATTCGACCACTCTGCCATCTCTCCGTTGGGAAAGAATAATACGCAGGTGATTGGGGTGTGTAAATAGGAAAAAGATCGTTTGCTGTTTTTTTGTTCTAAAAAAGAGGTTTTTTTATAAAAAAGGAGTTTTTAGGGAGTTTAAAGAAGGGGTTGCAGCAAACGAGGGAGCTAAATAAGTAGTTTCATTTAGTGGTTGGGTGTTTGCTGCACCGCTAAAGTAATCATGGTTGGGTGATTACTTGTATTGAACTGCGCCGCCAAGAGCTAGCTTTTTGCCGAAACGGTTAAGTCTGGCAAGCATTTTTGCTTTGCGGTTGGTCGGTTTTACTGCAACATGGGTAGCTGCATTTTCGTTTAATGTATTTACTGGGTTCATTACTTTGCTCCGGGTTATGTCTGTTTTGACAACACGGCTATTCTGAGCTTTTTTTGCACAAAAATAAAACGATAAAAATTAGGGTGGTCGGATAGAAATAACTAATCCGAATTGTTTTTATTAAGGTATGATTCAGATAGTACGTACTGAGTATTATGCATGGTTATGAAATTTAAAGTCGCCTAAATCACTTGTTTAAAAGCAATATTACACTACCACTGATATTTTAATGCATTAGATAATAAATAAAGTGACTAATTATTCAGATTAATTTATTTTTTGAAAATGTCTATTTCCCTACTTTTGAATAGGCTGGTATCCAGATGCTAATAATTATTAAACCAAGTACGCAAAAAAAACATAAAAAAAATTGCACTTGGTTATTAGAGCAGTGTCAAAAACGTCAAATTAGTTACACTATTTTTTACACCACAGGACATTTTACCAATGATTGCCAAAAAATAACGGTTTTGGCTCAGTCACAAAAGCGCGTTGTTGTGCTCGGTGGTGATGGCAGCCTGCATTTGGCTGTAAACGCATTGATGGGATTGAGTTGCTCGTTGGCGTTATTGCCTCAGGGGACGGGTAATGATTTTGCACGCGGCTTTGGCTGTTCAAACTCAGCTTGGCGTAATGCTATTTTTAGTGAGCATCAAGTAAAAATCGATATTGGCCAAATAAATAGCCGTTACTTTATTAATATTGCGGGGGTTGGCTTTGATGCGCATGTAGTACAGGCATTGCAAACCAAGCCTGCATTATCCGCTTTAAGTTATAGTTTAGCTGGCTTTAAGTGTTTATTCGTTTATCAGCCTTCTCGCTTGGCTGGGAGTTTTGCAGGGCAGCAATGCGAATATGGTAATTTGATTACTGTATTTGCAAATCATCATTATTTTGGTGGGGGGTTGATGATAGCGCCAAAAGCACAATTGAATAGTGGCTATTTAGAGTGCTATCGCGTGCCTACGCGTGGTTTGTTAGGTAACCTCTACAGTTTTGTGCGCTTATTGCTACGTAAGCACCACGGTATGAAAGAGCTCAACTACCAGCGCTTAGAAATTGCTTATATAAATACGCCTGATTTACCAATCGAAGCAGATGGTGAGCTGGTAGGCGTTACCCCAGCGGTGGTGATTATTCATCCGCTCGCGTTGCGTTTTTGTATGCCGCAATGTTAAATGACGAGTAATATGTTAGTAATAAAAAAGCGCCTAACAAGTAGGCGCTTTTGGCGTTAGTTGCGTATATACGCATTCTAACTGGGGATGGAGCGTTTATTAGCAAATGATGCTTTATTAGACTCAATAAACGCTTTAATTCTTTTTGTTGGAGTCAGTACAATAGCATTACCAAGCAGTACTAAACTAAAGCCGATAAACGTATTGGCTTGCCAACTAAAACCTTCAAATAATGTACTTAAAGTCACTGCAACTAATGGAAATAACACAATCACATAGCTGGCACGTTCTGGGCCGATATTTTTTAGTAGTGCAAAGTAACATGCAAATGCAATAACCGTCCCAAACACCGATAAATAAACTAATGAATACCAGTAGCTTGCTGGGGCCGACAGGCTAAAATCGGCACCGCTGATGATTACATATACAAATAAACCAATAGCGCTGTATAACATGCCCCATGCATTGCCCTGCATGACGCCAATACGTTGTTGAGAGTTACGCACGCTGATCATATTCCCTAATGAAGCCACAAAGGTGCCAGCTAAGGCAAGTAGCAAACCGACCAACGCCCCATTACTCAAGTCGAACTGCTGTAATTGTGGCCAAAACAGACTGATGATGCCTAATACCCCTATCAATGCACCCGTATAAATACGTTTAGCGATGGGTTTACCAAAAAATAATCGGGTATTTACAATGTTCATTAATAACAACATTGAAAAGGCGATTGATGCCATGGCTGACGTTAAATAATGTTGTGCCCAGTAAAGTACTAAGTAATTAAGGCCAAAGTTACACAGTGCTAGTAATACGAAAAAGCCATGATCGCGACGACTATAATTCATCGGTAATTTTTTAATATTCACCCATACCCACATTAGAATTGCAGCCAAACTAAAGCGATAAAATAGTGAAACTTCAACGGCGATATCGCCAAGTTGAAATTCGATTGCGAGCCAGGTAGAGCCCCAAATTAAAACGGTTAGTGCATAAAGCACGATACTTTTCATGGCCTTGGTCCATTATGTCGATTAAGTGTTTATTTTAAGATACTTCTGTATACTTAACATACACAGAAA
Organism: Pseudoalteromonas sp. 1181_04; assembly: GCF_052850545.1. NCBI lineage: Bacteria > Pseudomonadati > Pseudomonadota > Gammaproteobacteria > Alteromonadales > Pseudoalteromonadaceae > Pseudoalteromonas > Pseudoalteromonas sp. 1181_04. The sequence goes on along the minus strand of NZ_VXCS01000006.1, from coordinate 80,951 downwards.
ACTATAAATGCAACCTATACAGATTGTACGGCTTTAAGGTGTCTACTATGTCGCTGGTGATCAGCAAAACCAACCATGACTTTTTATATCAGCAAGTAATGCAGCTGGTGCGTGAGCTGAGTGAGCAGGGGACACTATTACCAGGCGAAAAACTCCCCTCATTACGTAAAATGGCCACTAAGCTGAATGTCAGTATTCCGACGGTGAAATTGGCTTACCAATCACTTGAGGCACAAGGTTTGGTTGAAGCACGAGAAAAGTCAGGCTATTTTTTAAAAACGGCACATACCCAGTTAGCGCGGCCAAAGCGGGTTAAACTCAATCGTGAGCCAGTTTCGGTCAACATGCAGGTATTAATTGAGCAAGTGTATGATGCAATTCATCAAGCCGATGTCGTACCGTTTGGCATTGCTAATCCTGTTGCTGCCGCTCCAACTGATAAAATGCTACGTCGTACGATGCGCCGGGTTATGTCGATTGCCGGCAGTCGCGCCATAAATTATGGTGCGATGGATGGTTTTGCACCATTGAAAAAGCAGTTAATCCATCGTTATTTAGATTTTGGCATTGGTGTTGACTCGCAAGAACTTGTGATCACCAACGGTGCTCAAGAAGCACTGGCGATCGCGCTAAAATGTGTCACTAAAGTAGGTGATGTGGTGGCGATCGAGTCACCTTGTTATTTTGGTATCATTGAATTGATCGAAAGCCTGGGCCTCAAGGCGCTCGAGATCCCGCTGTGTCCTGATGATGGGATCTGGCTTGATGATCTGAGCCAGGCTTTACATGATCACGATATTAAAGCCTGTGTGTTCTCTACTTCGATCAATAATCCTGTGGGTAGTTTTATGCCTGATCATAAGCGTAAACAATTAGTAGAGTTATTGGAATCTCAAGATGTGGTGCTAATTGAAGATGATGTGTATGGTGATTTACATTTTACCCCGCAGCGTGGTACACCCGCTCAGGCTTACTCAACAAAAGGGTTGGTATTAACCTGTGCATCGTTTTCTAAAACTGCGGCGCCGAGTTATCGTGTTGGCTGGTTGATTGCCGGAAAGTTTGCTGCCAAAGCGCGTCGCTATAAGCGTGCATTGAGTTGTTCTACTTCATTGATCAATCAATGGACGTTATATGAATTTATAGTCAGTGGTGATTATGATCGTAATATAAAACTACTGCGACAGCGTCTACGTTCTAATAAAGAACGAATGATCTGGTGTTTACAACAGGCCTTTCCGAGTACCGCTAGGATCAGCGATCCGCAAGGCGGATGTGTGATCTGGATTGATTTAGGTGCGGCTTACGATAGTGTAAAACTATTTCAACTGGCATTAGAAAGTGGCATTAGCATTACTCCGGGCTATATTTTTTCAGCCACCAATAAATACCGCAGTTGTATTCGACTAAGTTATGGTTTGCCATGGGGTGAAAAAATTGAACAAGCTATTATAAAGCTAGGTGAGTTAGTGCATTTAGCGAAGAAATAGCATGGCATAAAAAAGCAGCACCTTTAAAAAAGAGTGCTGCTAAAGGGATATCAAACTTTTAGCGTTTAGAACCTGAGTTCAAGTTAGTTATTTTGTTTATAACTAAATAATTGGTAGTCTTTCAATTCTGGAACTAGTTTAACTAATTGTTGCTCTTGATCAGCAATGGTTGAAAAATTACCGCACAGTGCATCAGCGCGTTTTTCAAGTTGGTTAGCTTGTTGCTCAACTTTGGCTTCAATTTCAGCCCCCATATTTTCCATGCGTTGTTCAAAGGCTTGCATATCGCCACCAGAGCCCATTAGTTCTGAACCTACAGCCATTAAAATACTACCCATCGATTGCATCATCGCAGCTTGTACAGCGCTTTCTATTTGCTCATCAAATTGGCTTTCAAAGTTTTCGCCAAACTGGCTAAAGCTTTGTTGGCCCATTACAAAAGCGCCTTGTTGGTAAAAGGTGTTTTGTACTTCTACCTGAATATCAGCCATTAATTCATTAATGCTATCTAGGCCATCGATATTAAATGCATTGGCGACTTCTTCAATGGCGACCCCGGCAATTTTAACGCCTTCAAGAGCAATGTTCGCGACTTCTGGTAATTGGCTACGCAGACTGTCTGAATAATTACTGATCGCTTGGTGTTGTTGACTGTTGAGTGTCAAAGTTTGGCCATCAATCATTAACTCGCCACTATTTATAAAAGTCATAGTGTGGTTATCAGCTGTAAAAATTTCTAATTCATTTGGCTTAATACGCACATCATTTTTAAATTCAACGTCACATGTGTCGCCGCTAAAAGAAATATTCGTCTCATTATCATTGTGTGCCATTGCCCCTGTGGCAATGAATAAAGAACTTATTAATAGTAATTTTTTCATTTTTATTTCCTGCTAATTTGTTGATTATGACCAGTACGCATTTAACGTATTTAATACTTATCAAGTTTAATGCCAATAATTATTGGCATTTAAAAACAATGGGTTAATTGTTTTTTGCCCTTTTTTAATTGCAGTTAAATGTTATAAAAAAGCCATTTTTTAGTCATTTTGACTAATTTACATTAATACATAAAAGATACTTATCGTTTCGATAAAAAACTCTCACTTTCCAGAACTCAAATTTAGCGCTATTTATTCACAATATCGACATAACACTATTTTAGAATTGCGTTATGGCTTTATTTTGGTGCTTTTTCATACGGTGAAATAGTGCTGAACATTTTTAATTTACCAATGATAGTGATAAAAAATCCTTAATTGGTCTCAAACACTTTATGGAGTGGGTTGTGGGTAAGACATTTAGTTACGATGCGCTAGATGACGATTTTGTTGAAGACGAGTACGAAATGGTCGGGCGTAATCAACACGACAAGAATAAGCAAAAGGTTAAGAAAAAGTTGGAAGACTACCTTGAGCAAAAACGCTTGCGTAAAAACTTGGGCGATGATGACTTAGATGAGTATTTAAACGACTAAGAGATAATTTAAATAAAGAGGCAATTTGCCTCTTTATTGCTTTTAGAGTTTAGATATTACTGCTTTTAAGGGCTTTGATAATAACACCTTCGATTTGCTGCGGTTTGGTAAATGGTGCAAAGCGTTTAATTGCCTCGCCGTCGCGGCCAACTAAAAACTTAGTGAAATTCCATTTTATTTTGCGAGTTAAAAATCCAGGTAAGGCTGATTTTAAATGCCTGAATACGGGGTGGGCGTTTTCGCCATTAACATCAATTTTGCTCATCATCACAAAATCAACACCGTAGTTAATTAAACAACCTTGCGCTATTTCTTTTGCGCCGCCAGGCTCTTGTTTGCCGAATTGATTGCACGGAAAACCAATAATTACTAACCCTTGATCAGCGTATTTTGCATGTAATTGTTGTAAACCTTCGTACTGTGGAGTGAAGCCACATTTACTGGCAGTGTTGACAATTAACACAACTTTGCCTGCGAAATCTGAAAAATCAATGCTTTGGCCTTGCAGATTGCTGGCTGAAAGTTGATAGAAGTCGTTCATGTTGCTCTCTTGTTATTGTTGTTTGTTAAATTCTATCCTGAGTTGTGACAGACATACAGCTTAAATTATCATCATATTGCATAGACCATTTTATTTTAACTTGCATGATTAAAGCTTGTGAGTAAATGTTCAATCAATAATCGCACTCTGTACGGCATTAAATCTTTACGTGGATACACTAACCAAGAGGCATTGTCTGTTACCTGAAACTCATCAAGTAAGGTAATTAGTTGCCCGTTTTCAATATACTTATCAACAATATCAGTGGCTAAATGGGCAATGCCTAAGCCTGCTAATGTCGCAGATAATAGTGCGCGCGGATGGTTACTGCGCCAGTTGCCGGCAACTTTTACCTCTTTAATATCGCCGGCAAAATTAAATCGCCAACGTTTCCCCATGGCAATTAAGCAATTATGAGCGGTTAATTGTTGAGGCGTAGTTGGGGTTGGGTGATGTGCTAAATATTCTGGACTGGCAACGAGAGTCATGATTCGCGGGCTAAGTGGTCGTGCAATTAAGTTAGAGTCTTGCATGCGGCCAAAACGGATCGCTAAATCAAAACCTTCTTCAACTAAGTCGACATTACGATTGTTGAAGTCCATATCTACTTCAACCTCAGGGTAGCGTTTTACAAACTCAACAATTTTAGGTGCTACATGACATGCAACAAATTCACCAGCACCAGAAATTCTAATGATCCCTTTGGGTTTACGTTGCTCACCTTGCAGTTGATTATTAGCATCAATTAGCTCTTGTTTAATTGCTTTGAGCTTTACGGCATATTCGCGGCCGGCATCGGTGAGGCTTATTTTTCGGGTAGTACGTTGAAATAGCAATGAGCCTAAGCGGTTTTCAAGTTGCTGTACTTGGCGGCTAATATGTGAAGTTGATACTTCCATGACTTTGGCTGCTTTGGTAAAGCTGCCATGTTCAACCACATGTAAAAATTCATCAAGGCCATGCCACATAATTTAGTTCTCAAATATTAAGTAATTATAGTTTATACCATCTATTGTTGCAGCTGTGCAAAAGTGATTCTCTGAGCTTAGTCTTTAAATTAATGCTTAAATCCCTACAATTAGATGGTCACCAAATTTTAGCTCACACTAAATAATGAGCATCTCTAAGCAATGGAGCAAGCATGTTAAATTTCAGTTTTGCAAACCCAACCAAAATTCATTTCGGCGAACAACAAATCGCTTTAATTAAAAATGAGATCCCTGCAGACGCAAAAGTATTAGTTACTTATGGTGGCGGCAGTATTAAAAGTAATGGCGTCTATGATCAAGTCGTCGATGCGTTAAGTGAACATACGTGGTTTGAGTTTGCCGGTATTGAGCCTAACCCAAGTTATCAAACATGTATGAAAGCCGTTGCTTTGGTTAAAGAAAAGCAAGTTGATTACATTCTTGCAGTTGGTGGTGGTTCAGTCGCTGATGGTAGTAAATTTATTGCCGCAGCAGCTAATTATGACGGCGAGCCATGGGATATTTTATCAAAAGGTGGCGAGATTAAATCTGCTATTGCTCTTGGTGTGGTATTAACGTTACCTGCAACGGGCTCTGAGTCAAACGGCAATAGTGTTGTTTCAAATCTTGACACTCACGAAAAACTTGCATTTGCTAGTCCATTTGTATTGCCAAAATTTGCAGTACTCGACCCTGCAGTGACTTTTTCATTGCCTGAGCGCCAAGTGGCGAACGGTATTGTTGATGCATTTGTGCATACTATGGAGCAGTATTTAACCTACGATGTAGGTGCTAAGCTGCAAGACCGTTTCGCTGAAGGTATTTTAATGACCTTAATCGAAGAGGGCCCTAAAGCGTTCAGTGAGCCTGATAACTATCAAGTACGTGCAAATATTATGTGGTCAGCAACGATGGCATTAAACGGCTTAATTGGAGCGGGTGTACCACAAGATTGGTCCACTCATATGTTGGGCCATGAAATGACTGCGATGTATGGCCTTGACCACGCGCAAACGCTTGCGATTGTATTACCTCGTATGATGGCTGAGCAAACAGAAACTAAGCGCGGTAAAATCTTACAGTACGCAGAACGCGTTTTAGGATTAGATATCAGTGATGAAGATGCAGCAATTGAACAAGCAATTAATGCAACTGAAGCGTTTTTTCACAGTGTGAATATGCCAACGCGTTTAAGTGATTATAACTTAGGCGAAGAAGTCGCTGATAAAATTGTTGAGCAACTTGAACGCCACGGTATGACGGCTATTGGCGAACGTGGTCAGGTCACTCTAGATAAAAGCCGTGCTATTTTATTAGCCAGCGTTTAAAGCTACTTTTAGCGCATTACTAATGTGCTAATTTAAGATCAAAAATAAACCCATACCAACCAGTGTTGTGTAGTAAATGTTGTGCGTTTTATACGCGACAATAATGGCTGCTATTGCCGCACTGAGGTATGGGTTTTGCCAATCTAAATTTATTCCCTCATCTGTTACAAACACAATAGGTACCCAAATCGCGGTAAGTACCGCCGGTGCGCTAAAACTTAGAAACTGCTGCATTTTCGGGCCAACTTTAAATGGTAGGTCACGATGTAAAAATAAGTAACGGGTAAAAAAGGTAATACACGCCATAAGTAAAATAGTGCTCATCATCAGTTATGCTCCAATTTATCTTGGATACGGCTAATAAGGTAACCGATAGTCATCGCCGATAGTGCCGCAGCTACTAACCATAGTTCAACCCCCTGGCTTTTTAAAACGGTAGCGACAACACCAGCGCTTACAACCGTTGCCAATGTAGCGAGATTTTTAATACCAGGAATTACTAATGCAATAAAAGTTGCAGCAATAGCAAAGTCTAAGCCTAAATTAGTGAGATCAGGTAGCAGACTGCCCGCTACGATGCCAATTAATGTCCACAAGTTCCAAGTAATATAAAAGCTAAAGCCGGCACTGAGCGCGAAGATCAAGCGAGTTTTAGTTCGATAAGCTTTGCGATGATGGGAAAACGCAAACAGCTCATCAGTGAGTACAAAGCTTACCGGTAAGCGCCAACGTAGCGACTGATCAATTACTTTATGACGCACCGCTAAGCCGTATAAAAAGTGCCGTGAGCTAATTATGAAGGTGGTGAATAAAATAGTTAATAAAGGCGTATTGCCAGCCATTAGCTCTATAGCGACTAGTTGGGCGGAACCGGCAAACACTAATAATGACATGGCTTGGGTTTCAAATGCGCTAAAGCCATTTTGAATTGCCAGTGAACCACATAAAATCCCCCAAGGGATCACTGCTAAACACAGTGGTAGCATATCTAAAAAGCCTTTTAGGAGTGCGCGTTTGGTGCTAAGTGTCATTAATATTATTCATTACGGTAATTAATGCCCTTAGTCTGCCATAGATCAATTAACCCTGAACAGCAAAGATGCTAAATTAACAAAAGTTTGAAATAATAAGCTTTTACGCAAAAGAGGTTAAGCATGCATAAAATTAAAGTATGGGATGGGTTTATTCGCAGTTTCCATTGGTTGTTAGTTATTGCAATTGCGGCGCTGTATTTTAGTGCTGAAGAAGGCATGATGGAATTACACTTTGTGGCTGGCTTTTTCACCTTAGCGCTACTAGTAACACGCCTTATTTGGGGCTTGATTGGTAGCAAAACAGCTAAGTTAAGTGCATTGTTTCATTTACCTAGCGCAGCACTAAAATCATTTAAACAAACAGATAATAAACCTGGCCATGGCGCAGCGGGCAGCTACATGGTGTTGGCATTTTTTATTTTATTACTGGCGCAGTTAGTAAGCGGCTTAATGACCACTGATGACATTTTGACAGATGGCCCATTAGTGCAGTATGTATCAAGTAATGTAGTTGAATGGGCCGGCTGGGTGCATCATAAAAACTTTGATTTATTGTTGTACGCGATTATTCTCCATATTGTGGCAATTGTAATTTATCGCATTAAAGGCAAAAATTTAGTCAAAGCAATGGTTACGGGCTATGCCGCTGAAAAAAATAATGATAGTAATGAAGAGCTAACAAAATCACCGTGGACTGCGATAATTATTTTTGTCGTTGTATTTGCGGCATTACTGATGACATGGGGCGCAGAACCTGTGGCTTACTTGTTTAGTTAAACGGTTCAACAGATCAAAAACGGCGCTAATTAAGCGCCGTTTTAGTTTTAAGATGATCGCATTAAAGATTAGTCTTTAAATGATGTGTGGCAATCTTTACAGCCTTTAGCCCATGGGCCAAATGCTTTAGCAATTACTTTTTTATCACCTGTTTGCGCGGCAACGGCTAGTTCATCAGCATATTGTTGGAATGCTACCGCTTTTTTCATAAAGGTTTCGTTATCGCTCCAAATAGCAGGTAATGCAGATGTTTCGCCTTTATCACTGCCTGCAACGAATGCTTCCCATGGCATTTTTGATAATGCAGCGGCATTATTTGCACGGTGCTTAAAACGCTCAGCATCAAAAGGTACTTTGCCCTTTAGCATGTCACCCATATCACCAATTTGGACACGGATCATTGAAAACGCCGCTTGGCGGTACTCAATGGCGTCACTAGGCTCTTCAAATACAGAGTTTGCTGTTGCACCAAATGTTAGTGCACAAAGTGTTGCACCTAAAAATAATTGCTTTAACTTCATTCCTTTTGCCCCTTATATGTAATTCATTGCTTGTATAGCAGCTGTTGTATATCAGCAAGTCAGATTATTCAAGTGTATTGCGGTTAAACTGAACTGTTATTGAATTATAAAACTAAGATCATGCCTTAATTATTTATATCAATGTCAGCAAAGATCATTCCTCTGCGCATACTACGGGTTGCTAAAAATACTTCACCCAGTAATGACATAAATGCACAAATAAGTAGTGCCATTGCGCCAACAAAACAACTGCCGATGGAAACACCTAAATTAACTGATTGGATATGAGACAAAAATAACAGCATGACCACGGCGCAAACAAGTACCGCACTTAATACACTTAAACTAAAGGCAATATGGATACAGCGAGAGCGTTTCAGCAGTGCTCGTAGCTCGGTTGTTAGCGATGAATTAAACTCTTCATCGGTACTTACCTTTAATTTTCGTTCAAGTTGACGAGCACGGTCGGTAATTCGAGCTAAGCGATTAGATAAAACGCCCAGCGTAGCAGCAATACCAGTAATTAAAAAAACCGGCGCAACGGCTGTTTGGATTACTTTTGCCATTGTTAAAATATTTATAACATCAGAGTTCATTGGTTCCCTTTTAGGTATATTGGTGTGCTTTAGTTCTATTTGTTTACAAACATTTACATTTTCACTTTTCAGTTTTTAAACATTAAAAACAGATGTTTAGTGTTATTTTTTCGGTTTTCTATTTGCCTTTGTAATTTTAATGTAATCGAGTTGTTGTTATTTTGGGTGTTGAAGTTCTATATTAGTCTCGCACTTAATTTATGATCACCAATAAATACAATAATACATAACATATCCTAGGGGAAATCATGTCTAAGAATCTAATAAAAAGAACGGCGGTTGCAACCGCTGTAACAAGTATCTTAGTTACAGGCGCTGTAAATGCAAATACAATAAATAACAGCGTACTTAAGCATACCAGCTACACGCCAGTATCACAGACCGATATTGTAAATAAAAATCAACCATCAGCATACCTTGTTGTTTTAAAAACAAAAACAGCAGCTGATATGATGGAGCAGGGTGTCTACAATGTTTCTGATGCTCGTCAGAGCTATAATCAAGTTGCAACGTTACAAAGCCAAGTTCAAGATAAGCTATTTACCCTTGATAGCAATGTAAAAGTACTTGGTTCAACTAAAATTTTGGCGCCGACGTTAATTGTTCAAGCAAGCCAAGGTGCACTAGATAGAATTGCAAAAGACTCGCGTGTAGAGCGTGTTTTACCTATGTTTGATTACGACCTTCATGTTGCAGCAACTGCTGACTACATCAAAGCGTCACCATTAGTAACAAATGGTACAGTAACAGGTGCAACGCAAACTGTTGCAGTACTAGATACAGGTATTGATTATACTCACAAAATTTTTGGTGGTGAAGGAACTGTTGAAGCTTATGAAGCAGCTCAAGCAGATCCAACTGCAGTGACTTGGCCACAAGGTCAAGTTATGGGTGGTTATGACTTCATGCGTGATGATGCTGATCCAATTGAAAATGATCCAGCTACTCCAACAGAAGAAGATGCAGCAACTAGCCATGGTACATCTGTATCTCACTCTGTCACTGGTATTGCACCAGCGGTGGAGCTATACGTGTATTCAGTGTGTGGCGGTGGTTGTCCAAGTGCAGCACAGGTTTCGGCATTAGAAGCCGCTATGGATCCAAATGGTGATGGTGATTCAGAAGACCGAGTTGATGTAATCAATATGTCTTTAGGTGGAGAGTTTGGTGACACATACATCGGTGGTGGTACGCAGTTTTTAATTCAGCAAGCCGTAGATGCAGGTGTGAACGTTGTTATTTCTGCTGGTAATGATGGTGATAACCCATTCCGCATTGGCGGTCCTTCTACGACGCCAAATGCACTCTCTGTTGGCGCGATGACGCATCCTGCAAATGATGTTGGCGTTGCATCTGGCACAGTTGAAGGTGCAGAGACCACAATTCAGCCGTCAGGTTTTGGTCCACAAACTGCGTTTGTAATGACAGATGCCGATGCTGAAGTTGTTTACCCTGAAGAAAACCAAAATGGCTGCGTGGCATTTTCTGCTGAAACTGACTTTACTGACAAAGCGGTAATTATTGACCGTGGTGCCTGTAATTTCACTCAAAAAGTATTAAGCGCTCAAGATCGTGGTGCTAAGTTTGTATTTGTAGCAAATAATGTTGATGATGGTACGCCTGCGCCAATGGGTGGCTTTGATGCAGCAGTAACAATTCCTAATGTCGGTATTAATTTTGCTGCAGGGGCAGCAATGAAAGCTGCTTTAACAGCCGGTGAAATGCCAACATATAGCATAACGATTGAACGTAAAGTGCTAGCGGGTGCAGTTGCATCGTTCTCATCTCGTGGTCCATCAATGGATGGTTTACTAAAACCTGAAATTACAGCGCCAGGTACTGATATCATGGTAGCGGCAACTGGTACACAAGATCAATTAGCACCCGCAACAGGTACTTCATTTTCAGGTCCGATCACTGCTGGTGCTGTTGCATTAGTTCGTGAAGCGCATCCAGATCGTACTGCACTTGAAATTAAAGCGACAATCATGAATGCGGCTGACTTAAATGTAACCGTAGAGCCGATTAGTACTAACCCAGATTCTCCACTTGCACCAATTAGTTCTATCGGTGCAGGCTTAGTAAATGTTGACAAAGCTGTTAACTTACCTGTTGCGGCATGGGTTGAAGATGAAACATTCAAAACTAAACAAGCGGCGCTATCGTTCGGTTTAGAACGCATGACAGAAACAACCAGCTTTACAAAAACAGTGACGTTGAAAAATTTCTCTGATGCAGACAAAACATATGACCTTCGTATTGAAGAGCGTTATATGAATGATGTGGATACTGGTGCTGTTAGTTTTGATATTCCACGTAGCGTAACTGTTGCGGCAAATACGGTAACAACATTCGATGTAACCATGACAGTTGATCCATCTAAACTGCATAAGTGGACGTTAGAAAACCCATTTAGCCAAGAGGATCTAGCAGCTCGTAGTCCGTCACTGACTATGGCTGAGTTTGATGGTGCGCTGGTATTTGATGATACTTCAACAGCCGACACAGATCATGACTTGCACATTGTTTACCATGCGATACCTAAAGCCGGTGCTGAATTAGCTTTTTCATATGAAGAAGTTAATGGTGTTGGTGAGTTGGTTGTAACCAATGTGGGGGCGACTACGATATTACCAACTGCAGAATCAGTGGTTGCTACAAGTGAAGAGAACCGCGACGCTGACTTTGATATTCTCTCAACTACATTTGCTGCTTATACGTCTGAGACATGTGAGTCAGGTGTGTTCATTACATCTTCAATTCAATTACGAGATGAAATTACCCACATGCGTCAAATCGGTGTTCGTATGAATCTCGATATTGATAATGATGGTGTTTATGATCACTTTATGATGAATATTAATGATGTTGGCCGTGATGCAGCAATACCTGGGCGCAGCCGTACATTAATTGGTGAAATCGATGCCGCAGGTGAGGATGTGTGGCAGTGGGGTACACCGATGTATCATGCTGCTGGTGAAGATACAGTGACCTTCTCTGGATGTAGTAATTTGTTAGGCTTAGATGCAAATATGCTGGGCAGCACAATTAACATTGCAGCTTCAGTTGGTTATCCAAATTATCAAGCCGGTGTGTTCTCTGAAACCGATAGTGTAGTTGGTTCTACTGTGTTTACAGGTAATCCGGTGGTTACTTTGGAATCGACAGAAGACGCTGAAACTAAATTATCTGAACTTGCTCCAGGTCAGAAGGCTGTAATTAGAGCTGATGGTAATTTCGCATTGACCTCAGCTACAGGGACAGATGTATATACTAATTCAGTAACTGGTGTTCCGGCTGTTCCAGCTGTGCCTAATCTCGTTGTAGAAGAGTTTACAATTAATGAAACTGCACTTGATGGTATTACTATTGGTAGACTTAGTTTTGAAGATACTCCAGCACTACGTATAACAAACTTTACTGTTGTGAGTATGTCTGCTCCAGGCTTAATGATTGATGCTGAAACTGGCGATATCATGGTTGAAGATACGAGTATGTTGGATTTTGAGTCTGACATTAAAGAAATCATTTTAACAGTGAAGGCAACTGATTTACTTGGTACTGAATCTGCAGCAGCCGATATTAAAGTAACGATTACCAATGATGCAGATGAGTTACCAGTTGTAGCAAAAGGGCAAAATTTCAGTATTATTGAATCCGCAGCCGAAGGTACAGTGATTGGCATGCTTGATCATAGTTTGTTTGAAAGTGCGGCAACAATGGTTACTGGTGGTACGGTTGCAAACACAAACTTAATTAGTATTAATAATAAGGGTGAGCTAGTTGTCACTGGCAGCCTAAGTTATTATGCAACTCCAACTATGACTCTTGATGTAACAGTAATGGATGACAGCGGCTTAGAGTCTGAGGTTGTGCAAGTTATGTTGAATGTAACCGCCGATCCTAAATCTCATGCCCCAGTCATTGAGGGTGGTCAAAAATTCAGAACTGATGAAAATGTTGCCATTGGTACCGTGTTGGGTCAATTGGTATTCTCAGACCCTGATATGGATATTTCGCCAATTACTCGTTTTATTGTATCTGGAACAACATTAGTTAGTGTTCAGTTAGATGGTTCAATTGTGACTATGGGTGAAATTGACTATGAGTTTGATAAAGAGATTGTTTTCAGTGTTCAAGCTGAAGATAGCAAAGGTTATGTATCGAAAGCGGTAAGTGTTGAGATTGACGTTAACAATCTACGTGCGAACGATGATGACGACAATGATAGCTCTGGTTCGCTAGCGTGGTTAACGCTGCTTGTAGCACCGTTTGCATTTATGCGTCGCCGTAAACAAAAGTAGTAATATAGCCTCTAAAGGCATATAGCTTTAGTTAAAATACCGCCATTGGGCGGTATTTTTTTTGTTTTAAATTTATTGTTATTACCTAAAATGGTTACATTTTTTGTTTCAATGTTGTTTTTTTGTTTCTTGCTGGTGTAGTATTCGGGACTTAATGTTTCTTTTTGGGAGCATTTAATAACAATAATCTCATCAGAGGAATTTATGTCTAACAAGTTAATAACAAAAACAGCCTTATCAATTGCAGTATCATCAGCACTAATGGCGGCATCGGTAAATGCACAAACAGTGCAAGCAGCACACAGTATTACCGCTCTCAATAATTTCTCTACAGCTACATTTAATGAAACCGATGTTAAAGAACAGTTACCATCAGCTCATATGATTGTGCTAAGAGCGACAACCGCTGCCGATCTAATGGCGCAAGGTATTTATCAAATAGGTGACAGCCGTGCAACCATTGCACAAATTGAGCAAGTGCAAAGTGCAGTGACAATTGAACTAAGTAGTCTAGATTTTGGTACAAAAGTAATTGGCCAAACTAAAGTGCTGGCGCCTACTTTGATTGTACAAGCAAGTCCTGAGGCGTTAGAAAAAATTGCCCGTGACTACCGAGTTGAGAAAGTGCTGCCAATGTATGATTATGAATTACATGTCGCCGCATCTGCAGATTATTTAAAAGCTTCACCATTGGTTGCAAATGGGGTTGTAACAGGTAAAGGTCAAACGGTAGCGGTACTGGATACAGGTGTTGACTACACGCACAACGTTTTTGGTGGTGCTGGTACCGTAGAGGCGTATGACGCAGCTCAAGCTGATCCTACTTCTGTAGCTTGGCCGCAAGGCATCGTACATGGTGGCTACGACTTTATTCGTGACGATGCTGATCCAATTGAACATGATCCTGTAGTCGTGATCCCCGATGTTGATGAACCGACCAGTCATGGTACGTCTGTTTCTCACTCTGTTACTGGAATTGCTCCTGAAGTAGAGTTATATGTGTACTCAGTGTGTGGTGGTGGTTGTCCAAGTGCAGCACAAGCATCAGCATTAGAAGCGGCAATGGATCCTAATGGTGATGGCGATATCTCTGACCGCGTAGATGTTATTAATATGTCTTTAGGTGGCGAGTTTGGTGGCACTGAAACTGACGGAGGTACTCAATACTTAATTCAAAAAGCGGTTGATTTAGGTGTAAATGTTGTTATCTCAGCAGGCAATGATGGCGATCATCCTTTTCGTATTGGGGGACCAAGTACCACGCCAAACGCACTTGCAGTTGGTGCGATGACGCATCCAACATTAGATATTGGGATTGCTTCAGGTACCGTGCTTGGAGAAGAGGTTGTTTTTCAAGTTTCAGGTTTTGGTCCGCAAACCGCATTTGCTATGGCAGATACCGATGCTGAACTTGTTTACCCAACCGCAAATCAAAATGGCTGTGAAGCATTTTCAGAAGACACCGATTTTAATAATAAAGCGGTGCTTATAGATCGTGGTGAATGTAATTTCACGAAAAAAGTACTGCATGCACAACAGCGCGGCGCATCGTTTGTATTTATTGCAAATAACGAAGATGACGGTACTCCTGCTTCAATGGGTGGATTTGATGCCACGGTTACTATCCCAAATATTGGCATTACTTATGCTGCCGGGGCAGCGATAAAAGCGGAGCTTAAAGCATCAGGCAAGGCTGCATATAGCTTAGCTGTTGAGCGTAAAGTAACATCAGGTGCTGTGGCAACCTTTTCATCGCGCGGTCCATCAATGGATGGTTTATTAAAACCTGAAATCACAGCGCCAGGTACAAGCATTATGGTTGCAGCAACTGGTACGCAAGATCAACTAGCTCCAGCCTCAGGTACATCCTTTTCAGGACCGATTACTGCCGGTGCGGTTGCGTTAGTACGCGCAGCACACCCACAGCGTAATGCCTTTGAAATTAAAGCAACATTAATGAATACGGCAGATCTAAATGTGACTAATGAGCCGCTTAGCACAAATCCAGATTCTGAATTAGCACCAATTAGTATGATTGGTGCTGGTTTAGTTAACGTTGAAAAAGCGGTTAATCTGCCTGTTGCAGCATGGGTTGATAATACCGAGTTTAAAACTAAACAAGCGGCATTATCGTTTGGCTTAGAAAACTTTACTGGCGTTAGGTCAATCAGCAAAACAGTCACCGTGAAAAATTTCTCGACACAAGAAAAAACCTACAAATTACGGACTGAAGCACGTTACGCAAATGATAAAAACAGCGGTGCAATCAGTTGGGATATTCCAGGCAGCGTAACAATTCCCGCAGGTCAAACTACAGAGTTTGATGTAACGCTAACGGTTGATCCTAGTAAATTGCACGAGTGGAAACTGGAAAACCCATTTGATGCCGAGTCGGTAGCTGCACGAAGCGCCGCATTAACGCTCGCAGAGTTTGACGGCGCCTTAGTGTTTGACGATGTGGATGATACTGATTCAGATTATGCGCTACATGTTGTTTATCATGCGCTACCAAAAGCGGCTAGTGAATTAAGTATTGCTCCGGAAGTGGTTGGTAATGAGATGCAACTTATCGTTGAGAATACCGGGGCAACAACAGTTTCAACAATGACAGAAAATATTGTTGCAACTGGTAAAGTTAAGTCAGCAGCAGAGGCACCGTTCAATATTCTTGCAACGACATTCAATGCAATAGCAGCTGAAGGATGTGAATCTGGTGTATTAGTTACAGCATCGATTCAGTTACGTGATGAGATCACTCATGTATTCCAAGCAGGTTATCGTTTAGATATAGACACCAACAACGATGGTGCCTATGACTTCCTTATGCAGAACTACAATGACCGAGGTCGTAAAACGACTTCGCCAGGGCGTTCACGTACTGTTATTGGTACTATCGATGACGCTGGCGCAGAAACGCTTCGGTTTTTGACACCGTTATATCAATCAGCTGGTGCAGATACCATTACCTTCTCGGTATGTAGCAGCACACTGGGGTTAACACGTGATAATTTAGGTGATCCGTTAAATATTAAGGCATCTGTAGGCTATCCATCTTATGGTGGCGGCGTGTACTTTGAAACAGATAGTCTAGTTGGCGCTACGACCTTTAGTTCTTCAGCGTCAGTGAGTTTAACTGCGGTGGATGGCAGTGATACAGTCGTAAATCAACTTGCGCCAGGTGAAAAAGCGATTGTGAATGCTAGTGCGCCATTTGCTTTTACAGCATCGTCATTACAAGATGTACTGAAATTAGTGACTGCTGAAGACTTAGTGTTACCAAAAACGCAGGCTCCTAAGCTTGCAAATGCATCATTTGATGTTGTTGAAAATGCGGAAAACGGCCATCTCGTTGGCACCTTGAGTGTTGTGGAATCAGATAGAGATTTAGCGATTGCTGAGTTTTATGTGCAATCGCAAACTCATCAAGGCTTTAGTGTTGATAATAAAGGGCAAATTCTTGTATCAAACAGCGAGTTAGTTGATTTTGAAGTTGGTAAGCACATCGCTGAACTAGTCGTTGTTGCCATCGATACTTTGGGAAATACATCAGAGCCTGCTGTTATTACTATTAACATTACCAATGTTGCAGATGAAGCGAGCGAAGTAACCCCAATTATAAATTCTGGCCAAGTATTCTCTGTTGCAGAAAACACCCCAGTAGCTACCGCATTTGCTCAATTAGCTTTCACAGATCCAGATAACAGTTCAATCACTATGTTTACTGTAGCGGGAAGTGATGCAATCACGATTGATAATACGGGGATGCTAACCGTTGCTCAACTACTTAATTTTGAAGAGCAAAGTACTATTACGTTAGAGATAGTCGCAATTGATGAAGATGGTCATCAGTCAGCTGCTGAAATTGTGACGATTAACGTGTTAAATGTCGCTGATGAAGGAGCAGAAGTTGCGCCAATTATCGAAGCCGGGCAAACTTTTAAAGTGCAAGAAAATGCCGTGGTAGGCACTGTGATTGGTCAAATACGTGCTATTGATCCAGATACAGCAGTAACACCAATTGTAAGCTACACAGTGGCAGGTCATAACGGTATTGCAATTGATGAACTTGGCCAAATCACAGTGGTGGGTGACGTTGATTATGATGCAACACCTGAGATAAAGCTGATGGTTAGTGCAACGGATAGTGCTGGTAATCAATCTGCAGCTGTTGAAGTAACAATCACTGTAGCGCAAGACGCATTAGAAAACACGCCAGTTATTGCTGATAAACAACGCTTTAGTGTTGATGAAAATACAGCGCTTGGCACTGTGATTGGTAAACTTAACTTTAGTGATCCAGATGCTGATGTAAGTCCTGTTACTAAGTTTATTGTGTCAGGCACTGACTTAGTCACTGTTAATGCTGCGGGTGAAATTGTTGTTGCAGGTAGTATTGATTATGAATATGAGCGTAACTTTACATTTAGTGTTATCGCTGTTGATAGTGCGGGTAATAACTCTAAAGCTGTTGCTGTTGAAGTACGAGTAAAGAATATTGTGGGCAAAGATGACGATAATAATGACGGTGACAGCGGTTCACTAGCATGGTTAACATTGCTTATTGCACCATTTGCATTTATGCGCCGCCGTAAATAAAAGTAATTGTTTAGTTAGTCATTTTAATTATCAGTGACTAACGAGCAAAGTTAATCAAACAAAGGGAGCTTAGGCTCCCTTTTTACATTGCTTTACAAACTAATATAGGTAATCAACAGCTAGTTAGATATATTGCTAGTAGTGGAATAATAATAACTCTAGGGAATACTATGAAAACACGTCAATCATTTGCGTTAGCGGCTTTGTCGTTAGCTATTTTAGCGGGCTGTAATAAAGCCCCAGAACAAAATAATATAAAATCCGAGGCTGTACAGAGTGAAGCTGCAGTGGTTAATGTAACTGCACCTATAGCCAATAAGATCCCTTTCGAAATGACTATTCATGGTGATACGCGCACCGATAATTACTATTGGATGCGTGACGATGCACGAAAAGATGCAGCTGTCATAGCACACCTTAATGCAGAAAATACCTATACTGATGCGATGCTAAAGCATACTAAAGCTTTACAAACTACTTTGTTTGAAGAGTTAAAAGGGCGCATTCAAAAAGATGATGACTCCGTGCCAACTAAAAGTGGCGATTATTATTATTCATCGCAAACGCGAGGGGATAATGAATACCCGACTTATGTTCGCAGTAGCGATGATAAGGGCACTGATCAACACGTTATATTAGATGTAAATGAGTTGGCAAAAGGCCATGACTATTTCGCGGCAACAGGTTTATCTGTCAGCCCAAATGGTCACTTATTAGCATATGGTGAAGACACGGTAAGTCGACGTATCTACTCTATTTTAGTGAAAGATTTAAAGACCGGTAAATTACTAGAAGATAAGCTCGAAGGGACCGATGGTGATATCGTCTGGGCGAATGATAATAAAACTTTTTATTACATTAAAAAAGACTTACAGACATTGTTAGGTTATCAGGTTTATCGCCATACCTTAGGTACGCCACAAGCACAAGATGAGTTAGTGTACGAAGAGACTAACACAAGTTATTACACTGGCCTTGGTAAGAGTAAAGACAAACAAGAAATTTATATTTGGCATGGCAGTACTAACGCTTCAGGTGTGTCGGTAATTGATGCTAATGACGTCAAGGCGCAGCCAAAGCGCTTAATTGAACGTGAAGAAAACCTAGAATATGATATTGCTAAACTCGGTGATACTTATTACATAGTCACTAACCTTAACGCAGTAAACTTTCAGCTAATGACGGTGGATAAAGATAAAGCGCACGACAAAGCGAATTGGCAAACACTGATCGCCGCGCGTGATGATATTAAGCTTGAAGGCATCGATTTGTTCACTGATCATTTAGTGTATAAAGAGCGTGAAATGGGGCAATCTCGTTTAACGATACGCAACTTAAAGTCGGGTGATGAACAGCAGCTGAGCTTTAATGACAGCAGTTATATGGTCAGAACATATGGTAATAATGAATTAGATAGCGAAAGCTTACGAGTATATTATGCCAGTATGACGACGCCTGGTTCATCGTATGATATCGATTTGAATAGCACAACGAAAACACTGTTAAAACAGCAACAAGTGATCGGTGATTTTAATGCCGATAATTATGCATCGGAGCGACTATTTATTACTGCGCGAGATGGCGTAAAAGTACCGGTGAGTTTAGTTTATCGCAAAGATAAATTCAAAAAAGATGGCACTAATCCATTGTTACAATATGGCTATGGGTCGTATGGGGTAACCATGGATCCAAGTTTTTCTAGTAGTCGTTTGAGTTTACTTGATCGAGGCTTTGTATTTGCTATCGCGCATATTCGTGGCTCGCAGATGCTCGGTCGTCCTTGGTATGAAGATGGCAAGCTACTCAATAAAAAGAATACTTTTAATGACTTTGTTGATGTAACCAAAGGCTTAGTTACCCAGCAGTATGGTGCGCAAGATAAAATATTCGCGATGGGCGGCAGTGCGGGCGGCTTATTAATGGGCGCCGTGGCAAACCAAGCACCAGAGCTTTATCAGGGGATGGTTGCGGCTGTGCCATTTGTTGATGTAGTGACCACTATGTTAGATGCGAGCTTACCATTAACAACCAACGAGTACGGCGAGTGGGGCAACCCAAATGACAAACTATATTATGATTATATGCTGTCTTACTCACCGTACGATCAAGTGAGTAAACAAGCGTATCCAAATATGTTGGTCACCACAGGTTTGCATGATTCTCAAGTGCAATATTTTGAACCAGCAAAATGGGTTGCAAAATTACGTGAGTTTAAAACCGATGATAATAAATTACTGTTTAAAATTGATATGGAAGCAGGCCATGGCGGTGCATCTGGGCGTTTTAAAAGCCTTCAAGATACAGCTCTAAATTATGCATTTATCTTAGATCTAGCTGGTATTAAAAAGTAATAACTGATTTTAGTGTTTTACAATTAAGGCGTGACTTAGGTTACGCCTTAATTTTTTGTCTAAATTAAGTGTTGTGGTTTTGCACACTTGCTCGAGCTTAGCAGTATCGACGACGCTGATTAAAATCTAGACATTAAGACTGAAAAAGGTCAGCATATAGGTATTAACGAAATAAGGAGATGGTAATGGAAGATAATCAACAGGTTGAATCAGTTATAGCGAGTAAAGATGAGCGTATGTGGGCGATGTTATGTCATTTAAGCGCATTAGCCGGATTTATTATACCTATGGGTAGTATCATCGGTCCGCTGATTGTCTGGTTAATAAAAAAAGACGAAATGCCATTAGTGGCTGAACATGGGCGTAAATCGCTTAACTTTCAAATCACTATGTTCATAGCATATATAGTGTGTTTGATTTTGATGTTTGCAGTTATCGGGGTAATTTTATTACCTATAGTCGCTATTTTCTCGTTTATTATGGTGGTGATTGGCGCAATCAAAACTAATGACGGTAAAGAGTTTAACTACCCATTTAGCTTACAATTGATAAAATAAACTACTCTTCATTTTTATCAAACCCAGCAAATGCTGGGTTTTTTATATGCATTAATAAAGGCTTAGATGGCTTATTTAACTCTGTTCTTTACTGCGTTTATTTCGGCAACATTATTGCCAAGCTCATCAGAAGTGGTACTCACAGCAATGGTGACCAAAGGAGAATATTTACTTTGGTTGTTATGGCTCAGTGCCACAGTTGGTAACGTACTAGGTAGTTGCGTTAATTACTGGTTAGGCACGCAAGTCATACGTTTTAAGGATCGGAAATGGTTTCCCGTGTCACAGGCAAGTATCGATAAGGCTGCAGAGCGCTTTGAAAAGTATGGTGTTTATAGCCTGTTGTTGGCATGGCTACCAATTATTGGTGATCCGCTAACAGTTGTAGGAGGCATTTTTAAAGTGCGCTGGTGGACATTTTTATGGCTGGTTACCCTTGGCAAAGGCGCACGTTACTTGCTTGTACTAGCCTTTGCCGTTGGGCTGGATAAGTTGTTTTAAGCTTTACTCCAATCGAGTGTTAGCGATACTGAATCTGCAAAACGCAAAGCGTGAGGTTTATCAACTCGCACTTTTGCATAATTCACGCTGCTATGGCTATGGCAAACACTGAGTATTTCTGCCACTAGTTTTTCAAGCAATAAAAAGTGACCTTGTTCAACAATGCTAATCACTTCTTTGGTGATCACTTTATAATTAAGTGCTTGTTCAACTTGATCCGTTTCACAGGCTTGCTCAGCAGGATAGTGAATTTCTAAATTGATCACTACATCCTGCTTTTTCTCACGTTCATCGGGATTAAAGCCAATAAAAGTGCGCAGCCGTAAGTTAGTTACATGGATAATTGCATTGGCCATAGGATCAGCCTTTTACAAGTTGTAAAAACTCATTGCGGGTTTTTGGATCGGCTCTGAAGTTACCTAGCATTACCGACGTACGCATACTTGAGTTTTGTTTTTCAACCCCACGCATCATCATACACATATGTTTTGCTTCCACTATTACACCAACGCCTTTAGCACCGGTGACTTCTTCAACCGCTTTAGCGATTTGATGAGTCAGTTGTTCTTGAATTTGAAAGCGGCGTGCAAACATATCAACAATACGCGCAAATTTCGATAAACCCAGCACTTTGCCGTTAGGAATATAAGCAATATGACAGCGCCCTACAAATGGTAATAAATGATGTTCACACATCGAATAAAGCTCTATATCTTGAATTAAAACCATGTCATCTGCATCAGAAGTAAATACCGCATTATTGGTAATTTCTTCTAATGTTTGACGATAGCCTTTGGTCAAATATTCCATCGCTTTGGCGGCGCGTTTTGGCGTGTCTAATAGGCCTTCACGTTGTGGATCTTCACCTACAGCAGTAATAATTTCGTGGTAACTATGTTTTAATTGATCGTGCATAAATTTCTCGATTAATCCGTTATTTTAAATGTCTGCCACCATCTACGGGTAAAGAACGTCCCGTGATGTAATGGCTGCTAAGCAATAAATCGACGCTGTTTATAATTTCGCGACAACCGGGCTCGATGCCCATTAATGATTTTTTAAGGGTTTTTTCTCGGTACTCATCGCTATCGTGATCATTAAAAATAATTAATGAAGGGGCGATAGCGTTCACTTTAATATTCGGGGCAAACTTAGCTGCAAATGATTTTGTCATATTTTCTAAGGCGGCTTTACTTGCGGCATATGCGATATGCTTTGGACTTCCTTTTTCAACAACATAATCAGTTAAATGAATGATATCAGCAGGGTGTTGCTGCTGTTGCTGGAAATTTAACAGTAACTCGCTAAGCGCTAAGTTAATTAAGTAAGGTGCTTTAGCATGGATCCGCATCATGTTATCAAATAGCGTACTGCTATCTGGATTATTCGCTTCGCAATCCCAACTCGAGGCATTGTGGATCACCGCCTTTAAGCTATTTGTGTGCAGCTTTAATTGACTGACAAACTCATTAATGCCGTTGTCAGTGCTAAAGTCTGCGTAAACACATACAGCACCATGGTCAGATAATTCATCAATAGCGGGATGGCGAGTTCGGTAAGTAACGATAATAGCTTGCCCTTGGGCTATAAAATGTTTTGCCAGTGCTAAACCAATACGTTGGCCGGCACCTGTTATTAAAATGGGCGATGTCATAACTAAATACAAATCCTTAGGTTTTTTAATGCGATGAGCTGGATTACCATGTGTTTACTAACAACTATAAACTAAATTACAGAACTATTTCATCTTTACTGCAAAGATATTGCACTCATATAACAATCTGTTTGTACGCCGTAACGAACAGTTGCGATCATTTGCTCTGCGATGATTGTCAGGCATAATAATAAAACTTCGATTTATGATCCGTAACTATGCAATCATCACCTAAACCCATCCATAAACTGCGTATGATCCCCTGGTTATTTATTGCTGGCGTGTATTGTTCATTAATTGCTTGGCAAGGCGCAAATGCCGCGCTACAAAGTGTTATCGCAGAGTTTAGCATTGCTGTGACTATGGCTTTTGGGTCTTTTGTTGCTGGTGGCACTGCACTTGGTGGTGGCGCAGTAGCATTTCCTGTGATGACTAAGTTACTGGCAATAGATCCTGTAACGGCAAAAGTATTCTCGTTAGCGATTCAAAGTTTTGGTATGAGTGCGGCCGCATTAACCATTATTTTTACCGGTATTCCATATTATCGCCAAGTGGTATTAATCGCAGCTCCTGCTGCGTTAGTTGGCGTATTACTAAGCCTTACTTTTATTGCCGATCAATTACCAAGACTGGTGGTTAAAGGAGTATTTAGCGTACTTTTAATATGCTTCGCATTAACTCTTTTATGGCGTATTTACTGCAGGGTGCAACATGTATGTAGTCAAACCGATATACACGTTAGTACATTTAAAGTTGCATTAGTTGCTGTTATTGGAGGAGTTGCATCTGGCTTAGTTGGTTCGGGAGCTGACATTGCTATTTTTGCGTTATTGATTATCGCCTGCAACGCTAATATTCAAAAAGCGACTGCAACCTCGGTGATTATCATGGCAATAACGTCTGTGGTGGCAAGCATTGCTAACGTATGGTTCTTCAATAGCTTAAGCAGCGAAATACAGTCGTATTTATTAGCGGCTATTCCAGTGGTCGTAGTTGGAGCACCGTTAGGGGCTTATGTTTGTGCTAAAGTGAAAAGCGGGCAATTAATCACATTTTTCTTATTGTTAATTGCCCTAGAAGTGTCATTTACGGTTTATGAGCTTATGACAGCCTAAAGATCGTCGTAAATGGTTGGAATAGCTTGGCGTTTATGTTGAGTGCGTAGATAAATTGCGATGAGTTTTTCACTTACCTCGTCACTGACTTCTTTGCCTTCTAAAAAGTCATCAATTTGTTCATAGCTTAAACCAAGGGCTTCTTCATCAGTAAGGCCTGGGCGATCACACTCTAGGTCGGCGGTTGGGGCTTTATTAACGAGTAAATCGGGTGCACCTAACTGCTTGGCTAATGCGCGTACTTGGCGTTTTGATAAGCCAAATAATGGCGCTAAGTCGCATGCGCCATCACCAAATTTAGTATAAAAGCCAGTAATGTTCTCGGCGCTATGATCAGTACCAACAACGAGGCCTTGGCACAGTCCGGCAATTTCATATTGCGCGACCATGCGTTGGCGGGCTTTCACATTACCTTTAATAAAATCAATTTGTGCTTGTTCCGGCAGTGCATCACCGCAACCTACTACTGCCGCTAATGCTTGCTCATGCATGCCGTCTGCTGCGGGTTTTATATTCACTGTTAGACGTTTATTTGGTTGAATAAAATCAACAGCCAATTGCGCTTCAGCTTCATCAGCTTGCACACCATACGGTAAGCGAACCGCAATAAATTGATACTTGTCGGTTTGTTGCTGCGCATTTAATTCGTTAACGGCGAGTTGGCATAAGCGACCACAGGTAGATGAATCTACACCGCCACTAATCCCCAGCACTAAAGAGCGTGAATGTGCTGCCACTAAACGGTTTTTTATAAAGTTTACGCGGCGTGTGATCTCGTTGTTGACGTCTATATTTGGCTGGACTTTCATTTCTGCCACTATTTCAGCGCGCATGCTGAGCTCTCCTAATAATATTACTGGTTGTCATGGTTATACCAATTAGCTTAAAAGCATGATCTCTATTTAATGTAATTGGAATTATTATCTAATTCAAAGGGTTTAATTTAAAGCCCTAAATGTAGCTTAATTTTTTGTAATTCAGCTTTTAGCTCATCAATTTCAGCAAGTAACTCATTCAACTCGTCAGCTTTGAGTGCTGGCAATTCAGGTGGTTCTACTGCAACAGCACTTTGTGGATCAGCAAATAAATGGCTGTAACGGCTTTCACGTTTGCCGGGTTCTCGTGGGTGTTTAGTCACATGTTCGGCAGTCATCAAGGCATTTAATGCCGACTCAACTTCAGCAACATTATTAAACTCAGCGAGCCGATTACTGCGGGTTCTTAATTCACCAGGGGTTTGTGGGCCACGTAGCAGCATTAAACAAATAATAGCGCGCTGTTGCTCCGTTAACTGTAAATTACCAAATTCAGTATTGCAAAAGCGATGTGCGAACTTAGTTACGCGTCCAGATAACCCTTCGTCTAATGTAACTAACCGCTGGGAAACTAGCGAGTCTAGCGCCTCTTGTACTTCAGTTTCGCTAAGCGTGAGCACTGGCTCTCGGTTCGATTTTTGATTGCACGCATTGGTCAATGCATTTAGTGACAGCGGGTAATGCTCTGGTGTGGTGCTTTGTTTTTCAAGTAGGCAGCCGATCACACGTTGTTCAATAGCAGTGAGTTGCATAATAAATCCTTCTTTTTGTTATGCCTTAGCTTACACCTTTATTGTTTACCAAGCCATTGTTGCAGTTTCGGATTAAGCGCATCAAAATCGAGTGGTTTGGTTAGGTAATCAGTCATTCCTGCACTGAGGCATTTATCTCTATCGCCTTGCATAGCATTTGCGGTTAACGCAATAATAGTTACGTTTTTGTAGTATTCACCCGCATCCCCATTACGGATAGCCTTAGTTGCTTGGTAACCATCCATTTCTGGCATCTGGCAGTCCATTAACAATAGCTTGTATGGTTCTGTGGTTTTGCTTTTTAGTTTTTCAATAGCTTCCAGACCATTTTCAGCGATATCAAAATTAATGCCTGCTTGTTTTAGTAATGCACAGGCAACGACTTGATTTACTTTATTGTCTTCTACCAGCAGGATTTTGTCTTGATTTACAAAGTGTGTATTGTTGATTGCAATACTTGCTGGTAGTGCATTGTTATTTTGTTGTTGCTCGATAAATTTTTCATTCGCCAAAGAATCAAACAAGTCCGAAGGCGTTAGTGGTTTAAAAATCATGCAATCGGCTTCGATTGGCAAGTTTGCATGTGCTTCTTGTGAGAAACTCATTGGCGCCATAAGGATCAGTTTTACGTGATGCTCGCTTAGGTAAATTTTCAATGCATTAATTGCAGCAGCGTCGGCTTGCTGAAAAAAGCTATAATCAAGCAGCACAGCATCAATCAATTCATCGCTCGAATTGAGATAATAACTCAAGGCTAGGTAGTTTTTGAGGATATGCGCACGCGCTCCCCACACGTTTAGCTGTTTTTGCGCAATTGAGCTATTTAACGGGCAAGTATCGACAATTAAAATATGTTTGTTTTTAATTAAATGACTCGGTAAGTCTTGTTCTTTACCCAGTAGCGGCTGTACTTTAATGGAAAAAGTAAAGGTACTGCCTTGGCCATAAACACTCGTGACATTGATTTCTCCATCCATCAAATTACAAAGCTGCTTAACAATCGCCAGGCCCAAGCCTGTGCCGCCATATTGGCGAGTAGTTGAGGTATCGGCCTGAGTGAAAGAATCAAATAATGAAGCTTGTTTGTCGGCTTTAATACCAATACCGGTATCAATAATTGAGCAATCTAAAAAAGTCCCGTTAGTGGTATTTTTTAAGTTTGCGCTCACGATAATTTCACCATTATGAGTAAATTTAACGGCATTACCGAGTAAATTATTAATAATTTGGCGAAGCCTATTTGGGTCACTAACAATCTTATTTACATTAATTTTAGTGGCATCTAAAATCAGTTTAGTATTATGTTGCTCTACTTTAAGGGCAAATGACTCGACCACTTCACCTAGTAATTTCGGTAAATTAAAGGCAATCTCTTCGATATCTAATTTACCAGCTTCAATTTTTGAGAAATCCAGAATATCGTTAATTATATTAAGCAGCGATTGTGCTGATGATTGTGCTAATTCAATATGGTGCGTTTGCTGAGGATCTAACTTAGTTTGTTGCACAATATTAAGCATCCCGAGCACACCGTTCATCGGGGTGCGAATTTCGTGGCTCATGCTCGCTAAAAACTCACCTTTAGCGGTTACAGCTTGTTCCGCTGCTTCTTTTGCTGTGACTAATTGTTGCTCGGTTTCTATACGTTGCTCGCTAGAATATAAACTGCCAATTAAAGCGGCAACGGCAATTAAAAAGCTTTCTTCGTTACGCGACCATGCCCGCGGATACTGACAATGCTCAGCACAAACAATACCAATCGCCCCGCTTCCAGTAGGAATAGATACACAAAGCATTGATTTTATATCGAAAGGAGCTAAATAGTGCGCTGTAAGCGGGGCTGTAAATTTATTGCTCAGTGCATTTGAGGCGCGGATCACAGCTTGATTATCAATCGCTGTAAAAAAATCATTTAACTCAGTTTGCTGCCATGCTGGTAACGCAGTGTTCTTTGGGGTGTGTTTACCATGATGGGCAAATGATTGCAGTTGATCTCTTGCATCATTGAACAGCCATATACTGGCACGTTCAACATTAAATGCATCGCAAATTGATTGTGTAATAATATCTTTTGCTTGTTTTAAATTACCAGTTAGCACTGCGTTATTAACGGTAAGTGAGGCGAGTACCTCATTGTGCAAAGCAGTTTTACTGCTTTCTAATTCAATGCATTTACGGACGTTTATATCTTGTAAAGAGCCAAAAATCTTAATACAACGGCCATTACGGATTTCGGCCTCACCATGCACTAACACCCATAAAGCATTACCTTTAGAATCGATAACTTCGAGCTCAACTTCGTAACTTTCACCATATTTAATCGCTCGCTCAACGAGCTTTTTTATCGTGTCACGGCTTTCGCCTTCTTTAAAGTAAGTAAAGTTCGTTGGCCAATTCGGTTGTTCGTCTAGCGGATATTTGAAAATGTTTTTGGTCATATCTGACCAATATACTTGTTGTGTTTCAAGGTTAAATGACCAAGCGCCAATTTTTGCAAGACTACTCATTGTCACTAGCATTTTTTCATTTCTTAGCTGGCGATTGAGCATTTTTAAGAATAATAAAAAGGCTAAAATTAATAGCCCGCAAATAGTAAATATTGCTAATCTCAGCGGCCAAATCGCAGAATTTGGAGGTGCCCAACCAACTTTAGGAGTAACAAAAATTTCCCACTCGCCACCTTGAAAGGTTAAAGTAAATTCCAGAGGGGTACGCTCTAAAATATCCGCTTTACCACGGAAAAACTCTCCTTTTAGACCCAAGCCATTGCGTCCTTGGATGGCGACATCATAGTCTTCTTCTAGTTCGAAAATACCCGCTCTTTCATATATTTTGTCTATGTCGAGTACCACCGAGAGCAGTCCCCAAAAATGGTTGTCAGGGGGAAGGTAAACAGGGACTCGGGCAATTAATGCCTCACCACCTTGCACTAATGTAAGTGGGCCTGCCATAACTATTTCATTGTTATCACGCGCACGAATTGCATCTGCACGTTGTGCTTTGTTCTCTAAAAAGTTTAGCCCTATGGCTTTTTCATTGCCTGCCAATGGGTAAGTCATGCGGATCACCATATTAGGTGCACCACCGATATTGCGTAATTCAGATGAGGTGTCGAATAATGGTGCGGCAATTTGGGCAAAACGTTGTTGATCTAAATTAGGCTCTGCAGCAACTGCAACAGCTAAACCACGCACTAATTGAATATTCGATACTAATGTTGATTCAAGTTGAGTTCGGTAGCTACTTACTTCAGATAAAATTAATAGTCGATGAGATTCTTGGGCACGTTTATAACTGATCTGATCAAGCACTAAACTGATTAATAAAATAAAAACGAGCGAGCACCAAAATATCAGTTTAAATTTGTAGACTTGTTTGTGATCATCTGTTTTTAACAATGGCATTAGCGACTTGTGCTTTTATATTTGGCTGTTCAACTATAGTCAATTTATCACGGAAATAAAAATAGTCCGATCAATTGAGCTATTTGTTTTTTTATTTAAATTACCGCACTTTTTTCATAAAACTATGGTTATGATAGAGCTAATCAAGAGTAAAAGGACTGGTTCATGTTTAAAATTATCAAGTGGTTGGTGTTAGCAATCGTAATTTTAGGATTAGCTGCAACAGCAGTTATTTATGGTGTACTGTCAGTTAGCTTACCGGCGCTTGATGGTAATGGGCGTAGTAACCACGTCAGCCAAGCGGTAAAAATCTCCCGAGACCAACTGGGTCAAGCAGTTATTTCAGCTGAGAACCGCCTTGATGCTGCGTATGGTTTAGGTTTCGCACATGGTCAAGACCGATTTTTTCAAATGGATTTGTTGCGCCGTAATGCTGCAGGTGAATTGAGTGAACTGTTTGGCAAAGCAGCATTAGGTTTGGATAAAAAAATGCGCTTCCACCAGTTACGAAAACGCAGCGCTGCGATTGTTGAGCAATTGCCTCAAGCAGATCAAGCATTATTAACAAGTTATGCCGCTGGCGTTAACGAAGGCTTAGCACAGGTAGGTTTTAGCAGTTTTGAATATTTACTAACAGGCGCTGAGCAAAAGCCTTGGCGCAGTGAAGACAGTTTGTTAGTGATTTACAGTATGTACTTAGATTTACAAACGGCGACCTTCGAACGTGACCAAGCGTTAATTCAAATTGCCGATATTTATGGCCCAGAAATGGTCAGTTTTTTAACTCAACCCAGTCAATATCAAGCGGCTTTAGATGGCAGCACACTCGCACCTTATAATTTAACTATTCCTGAATTTCCTAAGCAAACCTTACAAGCTTTACTCAGGATTGATGCAAATCAAGAACGTGGTAGTAATAACTGGGCGGTGACTGGGCAGTTAACTACCACAGGTGCTGGGATGCTGTCGGATGATATGCACTTGTCGATGGCGGTGCCGGTTATTTGGTATCGTGCGCAACTTAACTATGCAATGTCAGGAAAAGTGAGCCAAGTGACAGGGGTTTCCTTGCCTGGCGCACCAGCAATTGTGGTGGGAACTAATAACAATATTGCCTGGGGATTTACTAATGGTTACCTCGATACTGCCGATTGGGTAGCATTAACTGATAACAGTAAAACATGGCAAGAAGTTGAGCAAATAGCACTACCCGATGGGTCAATTGAAGAATATAAGCTGACATTGAGTGAGTATGGTCCAGTGCGAGAAATAAATGGCAAGCCTTATGCGCTTAGCTGGGTTGGCCATCAACCTTATGCAGTCGATATGGATTTATTGAAATTAGAACAAGCAACAACTGTCGATGACGCGCTGCTGATTGCCAGTGAAGTGGGTATTCCAGTACAAAACTTAATGGTGGTAGATAGCCAAGGCAATGCGGGTTGGAAAAATATGGGAGCCATTCCAGGGCGTATTAAGCCCAGTGAACTAGCTGTTCAGGAAAATGACTACTCAACACTTTGGCAGCATAATGAACAGCAAAGGCCGGAAGTTAAAAATCCTGTTGATGGCCGTTTATGGACTGGGAACTCTCGCGTTGTATCGGCTTTGGATGACCAGCGTTTTGGTAATGGTGGTTATGCCTTGGGAGCACGATCTAGTCAAATTCGTGATAGATTGTATGAAAAGCAACATTTTAATGAAGCTAATTTTAACCAGTTGCAGCATGATAATCAGGCGCGCTTTTTACAACCGTGGCATAGCTTATTGCTGCAACAGCTTAATAGAAATAGTTCGGCTAATCAGCAGTACATAAAAGAGTTAGAGAACTGGCAAGGTTGCGCCTGTGCAACGTCAATAGGCTACACGCTGGTTAGGCGTTATCGTGATGAAGTTATCAATAGTGTATTTACGGCTATGCAAGCAAATTTACAGGCTCAGGGCGGTTCATTAAAGTATGTTAAACGTGATTTAGAGCCGGCAATATGGCAGCTTATTGAACAGCAACCAGATAGCTGGTTAAATCCACAATTTGCTGATTGGGATGCACAATTAACTGATTCATTTAGTCAAGTTGTCAGTAATTTAAGTAAAGAGTTTGGCAGTAACTTAAAAGGTTGGCAGTGGGGGACAGTTAATGAATTGGTTATTGAGCATCCATTCGCACAGCAAATACCACAACTAAGTAAATTATTAAATATGCCGACAGCGCCAGGATTTGGCGACAGTTATATGCCAGC
Organism: Pseudoalteromonas sp. 1181_04; assembly: GCF_052850545.1. Classification (NCBI taxonomy): domain Bacteria; kingdom Pseudomonadati; phylum Pseudomonadota; class Gammaproteobacteria; order Alteromonadales; family Pseudoalteromonadaceae; genus Pseudoalteromonas; species Pseudoalteromonas sp. 1181_04. Next base: position 49,930 of record NZ_VXCS01000006.1, on the reverse strand, counting down.
AGTGCAGGGGCGTAGTTTTGGTGCGTCACAGCGATTTATTGCTCAACCTGGGCATTTAGAAAATGCCATAATGGCCATTCCCGGTGGCCAGTCAGGTCATCCACTATCGCCATTTTATCGCGCAGGATTTGATGACTACGTAGCTGCAAAACCAACGCCGCTATTACCGCAAACACTAATGCATGAGATCACAATATTACCTGCAAATGAGCTTTAAATGAGTAAAGCCACCTTGTTTTGAGGTAGTGGCCGCTTGATTTCGGCCATTACTTTTACTCTTATAAAGTGCAATTAACCTAAGCTTTAGGTCGAAAACCGCTAAACCAGCGTTAATGTTAGCTGAGCAAAGAGGTGTAAAACTAAAAATTTATACCTACTTATACTTACTTCAACACTGTTGTTGGTGCTATCTTAAAAATAAACCAGCGCTAGGTATGCTGCACTAAGCAAGCGTTCAGAGCTGATCACGTATTATGCGCGTATTGAACTATCAAATTTAATGTCCTACGCCTAAAGGAGTTGTGTATGTCGGCAGAAAAAACCCATCTTGAGATTTGTAATTTAACTAAAGAGCAGTATCCACAAGTAAAAACTTTGATGGATCAGGCTTATCCAGATTTAGGTGGTGCATGGCCAAGCCATACTATATTTAGACTGATTGACCAGTTCCCTGAAGGGCAGTTGGGCATGGTGGATGATGGCGTGCTGGTAGGGATTGCGTTGAGTGTGCAAGTTGATTACACGCGCTTTTCTAATCCGCACACCTATGAAGATATTGTTGACGGCCATGACCGGGTATTTAGTGACCCCGATGGTGATGCGCTGTATGGCTTAGATGTGGTTATTTCGCCTACTCATCGTGGTATGCGTTTAGGGCGCAGGCTTTATGATGCGCGTAAAGAATTATGTCGTCAGTATAATCTGCGGGCTATTTTGGCGGGCGGACGTATTCCGCGTTATTACAATCATAGCAGTGACATGAGTCCAACAGAATATATTGCCAAAGTCGATCATAAAGAGCTGTATGATCCAATTTTAAGTTTTCAATTGTCGAATGATTTCCAGGTTAAACGCTTACTTAAAAAGTATTTACCGGAAGATCAAAATTCGGTGGGTTATGCCACGCTACTTGAGTGGAATAACATTATGTTTGAACCGACCGACACGGTACTTGAATCAACGAAGTCGATAGTGCGAGTAGGCGCAGTGCAATGGCAAATGCGCAGTGTTGAGTCGGTTGAAGAAATGCTCACGCAGGTCGAATATTTTGTAGACACAGTGTCTGATTACAAAAGTGATTTTATTCTTTTTCCGGAGTTTTTTAATGCGCCACTAATGGGGCTTACAGAGCAAAGAAATCAGACTGAGGCTATTCGTTATTTAGCCGAATACACGGAGACTTTTCGTGATGCGATGTCGCGTATGGCGATTGAGTATAATGCGAATATTATCACCGGCTCAATGCCGCTTGCTGAAGGCGATAAAATCTATAATGTCAGTTATTTATGCCATCGCAGTGGTAAAATTGACGAACAACGTAAAATTCATATCACGCCTCATGAACAAAATGACTGGGTGATTCAAGGTGGTGACAAAATTGCGGTATTTGATACTGATGCTGGACGCGTGGGTATTCAAATTTGTTACGATGTTGAATTTCCTGAATTGTCACGTATTTTAGCAAAACAAGGTCTCGATATTCTGTTTGTGCCATTTTGGACCGACACCAAAAATAGTTATTTACGAGTACGCCACTGCGCGCAGGCGCGGGCCATTGAAAACGAATGCTACGTGGTTATTGCCGGATCGGTAGGTAACTTACCAGAAGTTGAAAGTCTTGATGTGCAGTATTCACAATCAGCGGTATTAACACCGTCTGATTTTTCGTTCCCTCATGATGCTACGCTTAATGAAGCAACCCCCAATACTGAAATGCTGTTATTTAGTGATTTAGATATGGATAAATTAAAAGTTCTGCACAGTGAAGGCACGGTGCGTAACTTAAAAGATCGTCGTGAAGATCTGTACGATGTAATATTGAAAAAGAGAGAAAATTAATGGCGTGGATTTATTTAATTATTGCAGGCTTGCTGGAAATTGGCTGGCCTGTAGGATTAAAAATGTCGCAAGAGGGTGAAAATCGCTGGTTAGGTATTGGCATTGCAGTGGCGTTTATGGTCGCCAGTGGTTTTATGTTATGGCTGGCACAGCGTGATATTTCGATGGGGACTTCCTACGCTGTGTGGACAGGTATTGGCGCGGCAGGAACATTTTTAGTAGGGATACTATTTTATAATGATGCAGCAACATTCGGCCGTATTGCCGGTGTATTAATGATTATTAGCGGCGTTATCACATTGAAAATCAGCCATTAATTCAGTGAATTAAAAAATCGAAAGGCGGCCACGTTGCAGTGAGCCGCCTTTGTTGTTTATATCGAAGGTAACATGACTAATACTGCGGCTATAGCAATTAACACCAGCCCTGCGGTATCTTGACGTTTTAAAGGCTGCTTGAGCCATAAAACTGAGATCAAGATTGTAAAAAATACTTCTACTTGCCCTAAGGTTTTGACATAGGCAACATGCTGTAAACTCATCGCACTAAACCAACCAATCGAGCCTATGCAGCTAAAAAAACTCACCGCACTGGTGGTTTTTTTATGGTTCCACATAGCGCGAAATGTTGAGCGTTCCCTTACTGTAATATAACCACATAGCATGATAGTTTGCAGGCTGATAATAAGCAGTAAAACCCATGCTGCGGAATAAGGAAACGACAGACCTGAGTTTAGGCTTGCTTCGCGTATCCATGATGAGGAAAGTGCAAATGCTGTCCCACAGGCCAAGCCTAGTAAGGCTGTTTTTAAGCTAAAGTGCTTAATGTTAGCAATTCCACTTAATAGTAATACTGCAATTGAGCCAATAAACACGCCAAGCCAGCCTAATAAAGATAGCGTCGCGCCAAAAAATAATACTCCTAGTATAGCCGCAACGAGAGCTTCACTTTTTGCAAGACCAGCACCAACAGCAAAGTTATTCATTTTAAATAACGTCACCATTAATCCTGTTGCAATAATTTGCACTATGCTCGCGCCGACAATGTAGCTAATAAAAGCTAGGTTGAAGGTGGGCAAGGGAGCATCTTGATAGAGATATAATGAAATGAGGTATGCCAAAGCAAGTGGGCTTGCAAGTATAAAGCGCGCTAAGGTGACGCCTGCAACACTCACATGCGCACTTAGTTTACTTTGTAAAGCGTTGCGCCACGACTGCATAAAAGCGGCTAAAATAGTTAAAAAGATCCAAGTCATAATGAAAAAACAGCAATTCACAGAGGCGGATAAGTTACCAGTGCCAGGGCTCTAAAGCGAACTAAGATTCCATAAAATGAAAATATCTTTGCTGCGACAATATGCCACAGCTGCAAATCCAACTTTTTGGGCTATAGTTATCGCGATGTTATTGTTAGTCGCAATGCCTTGTATTTATTTCATATAAGTCATTGCGGCTTTTTTATTACTCAAGTCAATTACGCGATCAGTTTAGCTGTGCTAAGTTAATGAAAACTATGATTAGGAGTAACGATGACGATATTACTTATTTGCGCACTACTTGCTGTACTGATGCCTTACTTTGCCAAGGCCCCCGTGGCATTTGCAATGAACAAGCTCGATGGCTACGATAATAAGCAGCCAAGAGAGCAACAGTCTAAGCTCACCGGATTTGGCGCAAGGGCGCTGGCAGCACATCAAAATTGTTTTGAATCATTGGCCGTGTTTGCTGTAGCGTTAGCCACCGTGCTGGGCACCAATAATGTTCACCAAGTTACTGAGCTATTAGCCATTACTCATATTATTGCCCGCGTTCTATATTGTGCTTTTTACTATCTAAATTTAGACGTACTGCGTTCTTTATCATGGCTGGTTGGTTTAGCTGCTGCAGTCGCTATGATTGTTGTGTGCTTGTAATACCAATCGTGTTAAGTTACTGACCATTTATTTAGCTCGCTAGAATGGTTAAATATTTAAGTCGATTGGTATAAGCTTTGTTTTTTAAAACGCTAAAGCAAGCGGCTTCAATAAGGCGCTTGCTTTAGGGTCTTTGGTTGTTAAAATTTACTTAGCCGCAACAGTCACCTTTTCAATCAGTTGTTCTGATTTGTAATTACTGTCAATTGCAAAGTCTAACTGTACCAATACATCTTTAAAGCCTGAATTTGAAGGCTTATATTGCCATTGCATTAGCGCTTTTTTTGCCTCTTTATCGAATACTCTTTCAGGTTTGGCATTCACAACCGACACATTTTGTGTCTTTCCGGCTGGGCTAATATCGTATTTTAATACTACTGAACCGCTGATACCTTGTTCAGCTGCCTGTATCGGGTAAATAGGCTCAATACGCATGATGGGTGAAATAGCTTGCACCTTACTTATTGCTTCAGGTTGTTTTGCGATAGCAAAGCTGCTGATCATACCCGCTGCAAAAATAAGTAAAGCGCCTTTGGCAATCATTGAGCTATTGCCGGTGTGTTTGATTTGATTGAGTCGTTGTAACATCGTGTTTTTATCTCCATAGTGTGAGTAAGCTATTAACCCTGCACGGCTATTTGCTGCACAGTTGATCAGAGCTTTACTGTATAAAATGCGTTGTTGAGTAGTTTTATTGGTCAGTACTTTTTCGTCGCACGACAGCTCTTGCAAGCGTCTAAAGCTCATGTAGCCAAGCCAAGCCAGTGGATTAAACCAAATCAGCAATGTGGCCATTAATGCCAGCGCATTAAATAAATTATCGGCGCGTTTTATATGTACTTTTTCATGTTCAATGATCAGCGTTAACGCAGTGCTATCAATGTGTTGTGTATAGGCGGTTGGTAGGACTAGCTGATTACTGAATAGCCCTATAACCATTGGTGTACTAACGGCGCTACTTTGTAATAGTTGCATGTCGGGATGTGCGTCAATCAGCACTTTATCATCAAGATTGGTTAATCGTAATTGGTTGATAAACCGCAGGTGTACCACGATGGCAGTTAACGCCAGTATGCTAAATATAGCGCTATAAACTAGTACCCAACTAATACTAATCGTTGTTGAAAAACCTTGCTTGGGGCTGATCAGCATAGTGCTAATAACGTTGTTTGGCAGCGGCTTAAAATGCTCTGGCATATTTGCTAGCAGTAATGTGATTGGTAACATTAGCCATAACTTATAGACAAAGTTAGCATTGAGCCATTTTAGTGAATAGCGTTCTAAAACCAGCAAACTGAGTATCAGTAAGCTGATTAATAGTTGCTGCTCAAGAAGCCAGTTAAAGGTGTTTTCTAACATATTAAGCCCTTACTTTTGCTGTTTTTCCCAGTCATCAATCACCTTTTTAAGTTCGTTGATGTCTTGTTGAGAAAGTTGCTCAGATTTAGCAAAACCGCTGACTAACGGCGCGATACGGCCACTAAAAAAACGCTCAATAAAATTTTGACTTTCTTTTAGCGTGTATTCAGCGCGTTCCATGCAAGGAGTGTAAATATACTGGCGGCCATCTTTTTCAAAGCTGAGTGCGCCTTTTTTTACTAATCGACCGAGTAAGGTTTTAATGGTTTTTTCGTGCCATTGTTTATCATCGCTTAAACGCTCGATAATTTGGCTTGCTGTAGCAGGGTAGTTCAGCCAAAGTGCATCGAGCACTTCAAATTCTGCTTTTGATAATTCAATCATATATATATTGCCTACAGGTGTAATCTTTAACTTAAGATTACACCTGTAATCAAACTTTGCAACTATTTTATATAAAAATAATTAGTTTTTTAAAATGTCAGATTTATTTATTTTACGATAGGTATTTTCTGGCAGGCTTAGGGTGGCCAAATTAAGCTCGGCAATTTGTTCTCGGTAAAGGTCAATCACTTTATAGCCACAGTAATGGGCCATTTTTCGGATTTGGCGATTCAGCCCTTGCTTTAAAATAATACTAAATTGGCAGTCGGCTACTTTCTCCACGGTGCATGGCAGTGTGATATGTTTATCAACAGGCACACCATTTGCCATTTTTTGGCTAAAGCCATCATTAAGCGGTTTATCAACAGTGACTAAATAACGTTTTGGCTGGTGGAAGTCAGGATGGATCAGCTGATTACAAAACTCACCATCATTAGTCAGTATTAACAGACCACGAGAATCTTTATCTAGCCTGCCAATGGGGTATACGCGGGTGTCTGTTGGTAGATGGTGAATTAAGCTGCTAGGGTCATGTTGATTGAGTTTACAATCAATTCCTACCGGTTTGTGATAGGCATAATAAACGCGCGTTGCTTTACCTTGTACACGCGTGTTATTGACGCGTATATCGTCGTTATCATCAACGTGATCAATATGATTGGCTGGGCGGTTATTTACGCTCACCACACCTTCATCAATCAGCCGCGAGGCTTGTTTACGAGAACAAACGCCAGCATGGGCAAGGTATTTAGCTAGACGAGTTTTCTCGCTCATAAATTAAGTCGCTTCGGTTTAAATTGATCAAAGTATATCAAAGCAACGTACAGATAACTTAATCCACTGTAAAAAGGGTTTCACCATGGCGATAAAATTATCAGAACTTAAAAACCATCAGCCTTTGCAAAAAGTTATTGTTCACTCATTGGAAATGGCTTTATACCAAGTGTCGGTGATGATCAACAATGTTGAGTATTATGTAACGGATGAGCAAGGGGAGTTTATTCGTGGCTTAAGTCCATTGCATATTCAAAAACGACTCGACCACCTTAGTTATGCGCAAATGGTATTGCGTCATACCAGTGCATACGATGAAATGTGTGGCCAGAGTGAAAAAGTGGGCAGTAATATGCTTGAGGTGCCTTACGGTAAAAATCATTTATATTAACTTGCTAGTCATTTAAACTGACCTTTTAACTTGGTAAAAAGCGACCATGTATCAGTTTGAAAATGATGATTCACAGGTATTAGAACAGTTATTGCGTGAGCAAATAGTTGCTTATAATCAAGCTCACTTTGATGCACAAAGACTGCCATTGGGGTGTAAATTTGTTGATGAAAATCAGCAAGTGGTGGCGGCTGTAGCTGCTCAATTATTTGGTAACTGGTTGCAAATAAATTGGCTTTGGTGTGATGAAAAAGCACGCGGTCAAGGCCTAGCTAGTACGTTACTTAGCGCGATCGAATTAAAGGGTAAGCAGTTAGGTGCGCTGCAAGTTCAGCTTGATACTTTAGATTTTCAAGCTAAACCATTTTATGAACATCGTGGTTATGAAGTTAAATATCAACTCGATAATTATCCTCGCTCTGGCACCCGCTACTTTATGGAAAAATCACTTAGTTAGCTGTTAATGGTTCGCCATCAAAAGTAATGCCCAAGAAGGGGGTTACTTCTGGTGCTAACATAAATGTGCGAATGTTCATGTGATCGTGCTCATTAGGATTGCCAAGTACATCATCACGATAAAACGCGCCAAAGCAATCTAGAGTATTTTGTTTACTTAGTTGGTTTAGTTTAGCAAAAGCAAAAATTTTACATGAGCCATTATTTTCACCAACGGCACTTTTTAAGCCGTGGTTATTGAATGCGCAGGCTGTAAAAGTATAGTTTGCTTCAATCACTGCCATCGTATCGGCAAATGCAATGGTGTGTGGCTCATTAGCCAGACGGCTTAAAAAATCGTTGAGTGTCATAGTCATCCTTATTTAGCTAACTCTAGCTGATTAGTTTGTTGATTAATATTAAATTTAAACAACTGTAAAAAATTCATGCCGAGTAATCCATACCCACTATGGTTATCAATTACTAACACTTCAAAGTTTTCAATATATTGCTGGCCAATTAAAATTGAATCAAGTTGGTAACGTTTTGCGATTACTTGGCCGTTGGCGGTATTGATGCTTAAGCTATCAATATAGTCGGGTATTGGCCGTAATGCTTGAAATACGTTATTTGGTAATACGGTAAAGCTTGCCCCGGTATCTATCATTAGTTGGGTGTTGAGCGCATCGTTGATTTGCATATCTAATAAATAGTGTGCGCCGTATGGACGTAATGGCACCAGATCAATACCGCTTTGCGCTTGTGCTATGCGTGTTTGTAATTCAGCAACTTTCGCTTGTAATGGATGCTCCAAAGGAAAGCGATCTAATGTTGCTTGCGCGCTTAGCAGGTCACCGAGATGGTAATATGCATTAGCGAGTGCGAATAAGTAATTAGGATTTTCGTTATCATAATCAAGCCACACTAAGGTTTGATTAATGGTTTTTTGCCACGCGTGCTGCTCTGTAAGCGTTTTTATTTGTGCCATGGTCAATTGTATTAAACGCATATTAATGGCTGCTTGCTGGCTTTCATTGGCAAGTGATTGCAATGAGAATAACGCAACAATAGCTTGGTGTAGCTGCTGGTTTTTCACTAAACGTTCGGCATCAAGCTGCAACATATGTATATCGTATGGATAGCTATTTAAAAATAATTGCAAAAAAGTCTCAGCAGCTGTGAGCTCATTATTTTTTAACCAGTTATCGAGTTTATCTAACCATAAAAAGTAAAGTTGTTCAGCTTGTAATGGCTGGCTTGTAGTTAATGCTTGGTAGCTGGCTAAGGCAGCCGTAAACTGTCGCTGATTAAATTGCTGTAGAGCTTGCTGATAGAGTGATTGCTGATTGTTTTCAACGATAACTGATGGCGACAATTTAACGGCTGCTTGTGGGGCTGTTGCTTGCTGTTGTGGCCACAATAAATAGCCATTAAGTGCCACTGATAGCAGTAGCAGCAGCGTGATAAATTTAGTAACAGCAGTCCCTTTCATTGCTCGCTCCTAGAATATTATGGCTGGCTTAAAAAGTGTTTAAGCGCTTGAATATCAGTTATTTCAATATCGGCTAAGCCTTTGTAGGCATATTTAGCTGGTTGGTCATTTAACCAAAGTGACTGACAACCCGCATTATGCGCACCTTGTACATCGGTGTCTAAACTATCGCCGATGTGCAAAATATGTCGGGTTGGTACGCCAAGCGCTGCGGCGGCCTGTTCAAACATCGTGGTATGAGGTTTAGCTTTACCGTGAATACCTGCTTGTAAAACCAGTTCAAATACACCATTTAAGTTAAAACGTTCAATTTCTACATTACCATTGGTAATAGCAATTAAGCGATAGCGTTTACTCAGTTGTGAAAGTAAATCGAGCACTTTATCATCCACCACAATTTGGCTGCGGGCATCAGCAAATGCTTGATAAGCATTATTAGCATGGTGTTCGAGCTCTGCGTTTTGATAACCGAGCTTTGCCAGTGCTGTACGCAGAGTGCTTTTGCGCCACTGCGTAACATTGTCGACTAACTCGGGGTTATCAAGTAGCGCCTGCTCACGGCATTGTTGCCAATAGTCTTTACCTTGTGCTTGCCAGTTTGGCAATGCATTTAGATAATTTATCTGTGCTTGAACGGCTGCTGTAATTATCGGATGGTTATTGTATAAGGTGTCGTCTAAGTCAAAACTCAATACGGTAAAAGGTGAAATGGCACGATTAAAGCGGATCATATAAGCTCCTGGCTAGTCGGTATTTGAACGTTTTTTAGCGCGAGGGTGCGTGTTGTCATACACTTTAGCTAAATGCTGAAAATCTAAATGGGTATACACTTGGGTGGCCGATAAACTGCTGTGACCCAATAACTCTTGTACTGCTCGCAAGTCACCCGATGATTCTAAAATATGTGATGCAAATGAATGGCGTAATTTATGTGGGTGTACTTGGCTGCTAATACCTTGTTTTATTCCCCACTCTTGCATGCGAAGCCGAACGTGACGTGCTGAAATACGGCACTTTTTGCTACTGACAAATACTGCAATTTCTTCTGGATGAGCAAATTGAGGGCGTAGTTTAAGCCATTTATTTAATGATTCTAGCGCCTTGCCTCCCACTGGTAACAGGCGTTCTTTGTTGCCCTTACCGCGGACTAATATTTCCCCCGCACTGCGATTTATATCTTGTATATTGGCACCAACTAACTCACTAATGCGTAAGCCAGATGAATACATCAGCTCCATCATCGCCTGATCGCGAACTGCAAGAGGATCATCATCGTGAATATCAAGTAACCGTGCCATTTGGTCTACATCAAGGTTTTTAGGCAGGGGTTTGGCAAACTTGGGGCCTTTGATTGCTTCTGCCGGATTATGATAATGGTTTTGTTGACTGATATCTTTGGTTTTTAAAAACTTATACAAACTGCGAATGCAGCTGAGCTTTAAACTAATCGTACGGCCACTTAGTTGCTTGCTTCTAAGTTGCATGCTGTAACGGCGTATATGCTCACCCTGTACGCTTGACCAATCATTACACAGTTTGCTGAAATACAATGCAGCGAAGTTAAGTTGGCTGGTGTACTGGCTGATAGTGTGTGGTGAGTATTGTCTTTCGAAGCGCAGATAATCACTAAATAATAGGATTGGCGTGCGCCACTTATCGCTTAGTTTGTCACATAATTGCTCAACATTTGGCGGCTGCTGCTCGCTCATGCCTGCTCTAGTTCCAATTCCAACAGTCTAAGTTGCAGTGAGCGAACAAACTCAAGTACAAATAAACTATCTTTTGCCGGTTCGAAGTGGTTTGCATCATCACTGCCAAAGGCCAAAATAGCGATAGGGTGCTGACTGTTACCAATTAAATAGAGCGCAGTTGATTGTGTAGCAGGGCTGAACAGTAAATCTCGCTCTTGCTGATTTACGCGACCCAGATAAACGCCATTATGCTCTAAGCGGTGTTCAATTAGTTGCGCAAACTTTTTATCATACTTAAGCAAGTGGCATTCATTAATCGCCGGATTAGTACAAATAATATTGCGTAAGTTTATTGCTAAAGTTTTAAAGTCGTAGTTAGTCCAAAGCTGGCGATGACACTCGCTGAACAAGCCATAAATTAGCTCATTTTCTTTTGCGTGCTTAATTAAGCTGTCAATTTTGCTTTTCAACATGGTGTTGTGTTCACGCAATTGACGCTGTTGAATGTGCACTAATGAGGTTGCGCCTTGCGCTTGCTGCAGCTCAAGTTGGGCTAATAGTGCTGGATTTTGAGCTAAAAACAATGGGTTTTGTTGTAAAAACTCACTCACTTGCTCACTAGTTACTTTGTCGTTTGAGTTACTCATAAAGCGACCTGCCCATCAAATACATGCTCTGCAGGGCCGGTCATTCGCACTGGATGGCCTTCACCTTGCCAGCGAATTTGCAAACTACCGCCCGGTAAATCGACCTGTACTGTAGTGGATAATTTACTTTGAATTTGGCCAATTACCATTGCTGCACATGCGCCTGTACCGCAGGCGAGCGTTTCGTTAACGCCACGTTCCCAAACTCGCAATTTAATATGCTCAGAATTAATCACTTGCATAAAGCCCACGTTAACGCGCTGTGGAAAACGTTCATGATTTTCAAGTAGCGGGCCTAAAGTGCTGACGTCAGCTGTCTCTATATCATCAACTTCAAGTACACAATGTGGGTTACCCATTGATACTGCACCACTAAATACGGTGTGTTCTTCTGCTCGAATAATATAAGTCAGTTCACGCTTAGTCGCTTTGAGTGGAATTTTGCTCGGTTCGAAATTAGGGTGACCCATGTTGACGGTGACTTGGCCATCTTTTTCTATGTATAAGGTTAAATTACCTGATTTGGTAGATACGGTGACTTTATGTTTATTAGTAAGGCCTTTCATCCGTACAAAACGGGCAAAACACCGAGCACCATTGCCGCATTGTTCTACTTCGTTACCGTCAGCATTAAAAATACGATAATGGAAATCAAGATCGGGAGAATAAGGCGCTTCAACCATTAATAGTTGGTCAAAGCCGATGCCGAAATGGCGATCTGCCAGTTTTTTTATTTGGTCTCGTGACAAGAAAACGTTTTGTGTAATGTTATCAATTACAACAAAATCGTTGCCTAGGCCGTGCATTTTGGAAAAATTAACTAACATAGCGCTCTAATTCGGGTTGCTCTGCGCTAATCATGCCACAGAGCAGCCTCGTTACAAAAAGTTTATGGTAAAATTTTCTCGCCTTGCCATAGACTTTCCAGAGTTTCACGCGCGCGGATCAAATGACTCTGCTCGCCATCGACCATGATCTCTGCCACACGTGGCCGTGAGTTATAATTTGAGCTCATGGTAAAGCCGTAGGCACCAGCGCTGCGCTGGGCAAGTAAATCACCTTGTTGTAAGGCTAACAGGCGATCTTTACCTAAAAAGTCACCGGTTTCACACACCGGACCGACAATATCAAAGTTGTATGTGGGTGTGTCGTCATTACGCGGTGTTACCGGCACAATTTTTTGCCATGCTTGATATAAAGCAGGGCGCAACATATCGTTCATACCGGCATCAACGATTGCAAAAAACTTATCTTGGTTTTGTTTTATAAACTCAACTTTTGTAACCAAAATACCCGCATTGGCAGCAATCGCACGGCCCGGTTCAAAAATAAGCTCTAAGTGTTGATAATCAGTTAAACGATCGGTGATATGTGCCACATATTCACTTGGATGCGGTGGCGCTTCGCCATTGTATGGTACGCCTAAACCGCCGCCAATATCTAAGTGGCTGAGTTCAATACCGTTGGCTTTTAAATCGTCAATTAGAGCCAGTACTTTGTCTAGTGCTTCGAGAAATGGTTTGATTTCAGTCAGCTGTGAGCCAATGTGACAATCAACCCCGGTGATTTTTAGGCCAGGCAATGACGCAGCATACTGATAAACACTTGTTGCAGTAAGAATATCGATACCGAATTTATTTTCTTTTAAACCCGTTGAAATATACGGATGGGTTTTCGCATCGATATCAGGGTTTACACGAATTGAAATTGGCGCGACTAAATTAAGTTCACTGGCAACGTGGGAAATACGATCTAGCTCTGAGACAGACTCAACATTAAAACATTTAATCCCGAGCTTGAGTGCGTAGGCAATCTCGTCTGCTGTTTTGGCAACCCCTGAAAAAACCACTTTACTAGCGTCGCCTCCGGCCGCAATGACGCGGGCAAGCTCACCTTTAGAAACAATATCAAAACCTGAGCCCAAGCGTGTCAGCACATTTAAAACAGCAATGTTTGAATTGGCTTTTACAGCATAGCAAACTAAGTTTTTATGATTGGTCGCGGCCTGTGCAAAGGCAAGGTAATGACGCTCAAAGGTTTTGCGAGAATATATATAACAAGGCGTACCGTATTGTGCGGCGAGCTCCTTGACAGCGATGTCTTCAGCATGCAGCTGATTATTTTTATAGTCAAAAAAGTCCATTATTGGTCCTGTTTCGATTCAATTGTTGATGACTGTGTTTGCGTAACTGGAGTTGTTACTTGTTGTGGTTTATTTGGCTCGGCTTTATCTTCTGGCAAATACAGTGGCCCGCTTTGTCCGCAGCCAGCTAAAGTGATGAGTAGTACACCAAGTGGGGAAAGTCGTTTTAATTGTTTAAGATGCATCTCTTTCATTAGATTAATCGTGTTGCTGGCTTTATAATCGCAGATTAACAGAATATCTAAAAAATGCAGCTATTCGCGGATGAATTTATTCCTGTTACACTAGCTGCATGCAATTCGTACCGAATATCTGGCTAAATGCCCGTAAAAGGAAACAATAATGACTGATCATGAATACCACCAATTAGCCGAAGCTCTTATGTTTACCATTGAAGAACAAGTGGATGACTGTGAAGCTGACTTAGACTATGAATCTGCACAAGGTATTTTGGAGATTATTTTTGCTGATCGCAGTAAAATTGTGATTAATAAGCAAGCTCCTTTGCATCAAGTATGGGTTGCGACTAAGTTTAATGGTCACCATTTTGAATTGCGTGGCGATAAGTGGATTGATAATCGCTCGGGCGCAGAATTTTGGCAGTTTATGAATGAAGCAACAACGCGTCAAGCTGGCCAAACGGTAGAATGGCAATCAGCACTATGAGTTTAGAGTTTGTAGAATACGCGGCAAAAGGCCAGCATCAAGCAACGATTATTTGGTTACATGGTTTAGGCGATTCAGGCGATGGATTTTTACCTGTCGCATCGCAACTTGCATTGCCTGATGAATTAGGTGTGCGGTTTGTGTTCCCGCATGCTCCGGTACAACCGGTCACCATAAATGGTGGTATGGCAATGCGTTCTTGGTATGATATTAAATCTATGGATCTAGACAAGCGTGCTGATGAAACTGGGGTACGCGAATCAGCGGCGAAGGTTGAGCAGTTGATTGAGCAAGAGCTTGGTAAAGGTATTCCTGCAGATAAAATAATATTGGCTGGTTTTTCTCAAGGTGGCGTTATTGCGCTACATTTAGCACCGCGTTTAACTCAGAAACTGGCAGGTGTAATGGCGCTTTCGACTTATATGTGCGTGCCAGATAAGTTAACGGCTGAAGCTAAACATACAGATTTGTCGGTATTTATGGCTCATGGTAGCCAAGATCAAGTAGTACCTTATGATGCAGGTCGTCATGCGTTTGACATACTTACAACGCATAACATGGATGTAAGTTGGCAAGATTACCCAATGGGCCATCAGCTCTGCGGGGAAGAACTAATGGCTATTCGCCACTGGTTGATCGCGCGCTTAAGTTAAATAGTGTTGAGTAGCCGAGGCTAAAATGAAACAAAAAATAGTGATCACTGCAAGTATGAGTCGAGAGGCTGCACCTATCGCGCCTGAGGTAACCTATCAATGGCATTGGCAGCGCATTGTTACCGTTACGCTACTGATGATATTTGCGTTAGTTATTTTTACTTATAGCCTGTTGAGCTCCGTTAATGCTGAGCAAAATGATCAACAACAACCCCTTGATAGCCCCGCCGAGTCTGTTGCACAGACAAGCGAAGAAGACGCGCCTTTAGCATCTTCAACAACGGTAGCAGACAATACAGAGTTTGAGGTAGTCAGCGAAGCGTCGACGCTCACTGATATTAATGCTGATGATGGTAATGATGCTAGTGTAGTGGATGATAAAAGTGAATCGCTAGAAATGGCGATGATAACTGATAGCCCAGAGCAGCAAATTGTTGATAGTAATCAGCCCGAACAAAGCCAAGCACTTGCAGCTAATACTATTGTTGCTACGAATACCAATAATGAGCCAGTAGAGAGTGACGTTAGTGCGGAGCAACCAGATAGTTTTGCTACATCCGCACATATTGCCAGCGTTGCTCTTGGTGCAAAAATTGATACCGACAAAGTAAGCCGCGCAGTATTGACCCGTGAAGTGGTTGATCGTGAACCCGTTAATGTTTTTAAAGCGGATGTGCGTTTAAATGAATTTACTGAAACAATGGCATTTTTTAGTGAGCTTAAAAATATGCAAGGGCAGACGGTCAAGCATGTTTGGCGCTATGAAAATGAAGTGCTAGATAGTATTGAGCTTGGTGTAACGTCTCCTCGGTATCGCACTTACTCTAATAAAACTATTTTACCTGAACAAGTTGGCAACTGGCGTGTTGATGTTGTTGACGAACAGGGCCATTTATTGGCACAAAAAGAATTTCGCATTTTAGCTGAGTAAGTGTTTATTCACCTTTAGGCTCAGCAAAGAAAATTAATTGGACTCCTTTTATGACTGAAAACGTGACAAAAAAACCTCAACTTATTCGTATCGCTACGCGTAAAAGTGCATTAGCACTGTGGCAGGCTGAATTTGTAAAGGCACAGCTAGAGCATTTCCATGCCGGCATTACTGTTGAGCTAGTACCAATGTCGACGCAAGGAGATATTATTCTTGATACACCACTTGCAAAAATCGGTGGCAAAGGACTATTTGTTAAAGAGCTTGAGCAGGCCATGTTAGATGGCCGTGCAGATATCGCTGTGCATTCAATGAAAGATGTACCTGTTGATTTTCCTGAAGGGTTAGCACTGCATACAATTTGTGAACGTGAAGATCCACGCGATGCATTTGTGTCAAATACCTTTGCCAACATTGCACAGCTACCACAAGGTGCTATTGTTGGTACATCGAGTTTGCGTCGTCAGTGTCAAATTCGTGAACTGCGTCCTGATTTAGAAATTCGTGATTTACGCGGTAACGTCAATACTCGCCTAGCTAAGCTTGATGATGGCCAATATGATGCGATTATTTTAGCTGCTGCTGGCTTAATTCGTTTACAGATGCATGACCGTATTAAAGCATTTATTGAACCAGAAGAATCGTTACCAGCGAATGGTCAGGGCGCTGTAGGTATTGAATGTCGTATTGATGACGAGGTTACCCAAGCGTTACTCGCACCACTTGAGCATAACGAGACACGTATTCGTGTTAATGCCGAACGTGCAATGAATCGCCGTTTAGAAGGTGGTTGCCAAGTGCCAATTGGCGCTTATGCTTTAGTTGATGGCGAGCAAGTACATTTACGTGGTTTAGTGGGCGCAATTGATGGCAGCGAAATTTTACGCGCTGAGATCAGTGGTAAAGCAATTGATGCTGAACAGCTTGGTGTGCAACTGGCTGAACAGTTACTTGCTTTAGGCGCAGATAAAATTTTAGCTGAAGTATATAGAGACGCATAAATGTCACAGATCCTGATAACTCGCCCACATGGAAAAGGCGCCGACCTTGCAGAGCAACTGTCGCAAGGGGGTTATCAGGCGACTTTATTTCCGGTTTTGAAAATTGATTACTTAACCCCAGATAATACTCAACTGACCCCTTTACTGAATGCAGATAAAATTATTTTTATCTCCCAAGATGCTGTCAAAGCATTGTTGGCACTTAAACCCGATATCAATACTAAAGCGCAATTTTATGCCGTAGGTGAACAAACGGCAGAAGCCATTTGGCAGGCATTTGGCGTACGAGCAGCCGTGCCTAAACTGCATGATTCTGAAGGATTACTGGCTTTAAAATCATTACAGCAAGTTGATGGTCTAAATATAGTGTTGGTCAAAGGTAAAGATGGCCGAGCAACGATTGCAAAAAACTTAAAGCAACGTGGGGCATTTTTAAATAATTTAGTGGTTTATCAACGAGGCCCTGTAGAAGGTAATGCAACTGACTGGCTAGACCACTGGCAAAGCCTTGATGTTAAAGGTATAGTCATAACAAGTAATGCGGCAGTTGATGCGATTTTTCGTGAACTGGGCGCAAAACAATTAGAGTGGATCAGACAGTGCCAGTTTTATGTTGCCAGTGCTCGCATTAGTGAATACCTTGCGGCGCAACAGATTGACTCGGCAAATATACACATTGCTGCAGGTGCAAGCGATAGCGCTATGTTTACTTGTATTAGCGAAGGTAACATTATGAGTGAAGATACAAAGCCAACATCACAGCTTGCTGACCCTAAAGCAACGCCAAGCAGTTCAACCAAGGCGAATGCTAAGGTTGCAGACTCTGCTTCGGCAACAAAAAAAGACTTTGCTATGAGACAAGAAACGAACCAAAAAAACAAACAAAAAATAAGTAAAACTGGCAGCTTAGCATTACTTATCTCGTTGATTGTGGCCTCTGGTGTTGGTTTTCAGTTTTACCAAAAACTTCATACACAACAGCAAGCAAATCTGTTAGTTAATCAGTTATCAGCTGACAACCAATTACTCGGTAAAGAGCTGCAAGCAGTGAAAGTTGCGCAGCAAACCTTGCAACAAGCGCTGTTTAATAGTGAGCAAAAAGTTGCTGCTAGCTTAGCTGAAAATGCAGATAACACGGCAAAACAATTAGCAGCCGCCTTGCAGCGTGCAGAGCAACAAACATATAGTCTTAATCCACAAGAGGTGACTAGTTTGCAGCGTATGGCTGAGTTTAAACTGTGGGCTGAGCATGATTATAATGGAGCGGCGGCAGTATTAACTCGATTAGATACGTTATTAGCAGAGCATCCAGGAACTGGCGCTATTCGCCAAGCAATATATCAAGATTTGCAAGCGCTTAGCACTGTTGAGCCGGTTGCAATAGAAGCAATTTATTTAAAGCTGCACGGTGTACTTGGGCAAGTAGATAAGCTCGTTTTCAATGCGGTGGCATTACCACAAGAAGTAGATCAAAAAGAGCAACATGTATTGAGCGAAAACGTTAGTGATTGGCAGCAAAATTTAGCTAATTCGTGGCAGCAATTTAAAGATAACTTTATTAAAATTCGCCAACGTGAAGATATCGCTATTGAACCTTTATTGACAGAGTACGAGCGTCATTTGATCCAACAGCGATTAAGTTTATATTTATCGCAAGCTCAAGATGCGCTTTTGACTAAACAAGCCAGTATTTATTTTACTGCTCTGAGTCAAGCCGAAGTATTAGTAAAAGATTATTTCCAACATGATGAAGCACTAACTAAAAGTACGCTTAAAGCGCTGCAGGAGTTGAGCAAAGAGCAGTTAAACTTTAGTCCAGCTATCACTTTGCAAAGTACTGAGCAGATCAAGGAGTGGGCAAAATGATCCGCTTAATATTGGTTATTTTAGCAGTTGCTGTATTACTTGCTTTATCGCCTATGTTAATAGGTGAAGTGGGTTATGTATTAATTTCGTTTAATAAAACTACTATTGAAGGGTCTATCGTTGCTTTTTGCGCGACCATTTTGGTTATCGCGCTGGGTTTGTATTTAACTTATAAGCTTATTCGTTATATTTTGTCTTTATACAGCAATACTCGCCATCGTTTTTTTGCCCGCAGTGAAGAGCGTAAACAAGCGGCGATTGAACAAGCTGTATGGAGTCTGATCAGTGGTGATAGCGAACAGCTAGAACTGGCATTGGGGAACAATAGCGTGGCTGATAATTGGCAAGATGTGCGCTATGCGTTATTAGCTAAAGCGGCTTTACAAAATAATGACACAAGCAAAGCGATTGGATTACTTGACCAAATTTCACCAGAAAACCAACTAAAAGCGGCTAAACTCTGGTTAGCCAGTGGTGATTGCAGCACAGTAAGCAGTGAATTAAAAGCGTTAGCGGAAGCTAAAAAAGCCACCGCGCTGGAGCTGAAATTGTATGCCGAAGTACTTGTGCAACAGCAAAAATGGACTGCGCTTGAGCAGTTTATGCCGCGTTTACTAAGTAAAAAAGCGTTAACAGATAGCCAATGGTCGATATTATTAACCACCTACTTTATGGCACAGCCAGAATCGCAATTAACCGATAAGTATCAGCAACTATCTAAAAACGTAAAAGTAAAAGCGCATAGCTGTTACTTAGCTGCGATGGCAAAAGCTGGGCGTTTAAATGAGATTGAATTAAGTTTACTTAAAATGCTGAAAAAACCAGAGCAGCATATTGAGCTTGCACATATATTAAAAGTGTCCGCCCCTGGAGACGCATTAAAGTTACAGGCGAGTTTACAAGATACTTTAAAAAAAGAGCCGGATAATCAAGCATTGTTACTGGCACTTGCATGCTTAGCTAATGCTCATGGTGAGTATGAGCTTGCTGCTCGGGTGTTCGATAAAGCGTTAAACACAGAGAACAGCAAAGAATATTTAGTACAAGCACAGCTTAGTTATAGTAAAAGCGCACAACCCCAAAAAGCACTCGACCTTTATTTGTAATTACAGTTAGTTGAGGCCTGAATAGGAGCGCCAGAGCATTGCAAAATATATTTACTCTGACGTTTGGTTTAACTTTTGCTTATTTTATTACTGGGTTTTTCAGTAATTCGCTGCTCGCTATTGATGGTTATGCTGTGGCTTCGTGGCCACCATCAGGCATTGCCCTTGCAGGGTTTTTATTGTGCGGGCGACGCGCCTTAGTTGGGGTTTTGCTCGGTGCTTTACTCACCAATATGATTCATCTCGATCGTGTTGCTGATATTCTGCATTGGCAGGTTTTCTTACAAGCTTTAGCTGTATCTTTTGCAGCCGTTTTGCAGGCCTGGGTAGGCTGCTATTGCATCGTTAAAATAATTAAAGCTCCGCTAGACTTATCCTCTTTAAAACACAGTGTACAAAGCTTGATCATTGCAGGGCCTGCTTGCTGTGTGATTGCTGCAGCGATAGGCACTAGCTTATTGGTGTCCAATAATATAATACCGGTACATACCGCTTTTGATAACTTTGTGGCGTGGTGGATTGGCGACAGTATTGGGGTGTTAATTTTTACACCGTTAATATTGGCGGCTTTTAATTACGAGCAGATGCGCCATCGCTTACAAGTAATTTTACCTTCAATCCTTATTTATGTCGTTATAAGTATTAGCTTTTATGCTGCGGCAAGTGTGAAAAAAGACAAAGATATTCAAAAGCAAGAAGCAAAAGTGGCTGAAGTGCGGTTGGAAATAAATCATAAATTAGATGAGGTATCGGCGCATTTAGCTCTGCTTTCTACTTTTTTTGCCAGTAGTGATGAAGTCAGTTACGCTGAATTTAAGCGTTTTACTACAACTCAACTTAATTACAGCAATGAAGTACTTGCCCTAGAATGGGTGCCAAATGTACCTTTATCAACGGTTGCTCAATACCAACAACAAATTCGTCTAGAAGGCTTTAATGAATTTTATATAAAAGAGCAATCACCCCAGCAACAATGGCAGAGTGTGACGAAACGGGACAGTTATTACCCTGTACAGTATGTACATCCGATGTTGGGTAATGAAGGGGTAGTAGGTTTTGATTTAGCCTCAAATGCGCAAATCCGTGATGTGATGATGATGTCAAAAGCATTGAATGAGTTGATTATTAGCGAGCCGATGAAGCTTGTACAAAGCAACAATGATGATACTGGGGTATTATTTTTCTTTCCGGTTTTTGGTGACTTAGATATGCAAGGTGATTTTAGGGGCTTTGTGGTTGGCGTTATTAACTTAGCGCGCTTGGCTGATACTTTGCAGGTTAATCATCGTAGTCAAATAAGTATGCACTTCTACGATGTGACTGATGCGCAGCAGCGACAACTAATCTACCGCGCATCTCGCACCGATAGTGAACTGCTGAGTGAATACCAGTTAGTTATCGGGCAGCGAATTTGGCAAGTTCAGCTATTTGAACCAACAACACAAACGTCATGGATAATGTACTGGTTTGCACAAATATTAGGGATGTTATTTGTTTGGTTACTGATCACTTTTTTAATCTCAGTGACCGGCACCAATATTCAGGTGCGCGAGCAAGTTGCTCAACAAACACGAGTGTTGCGTCAAGAAAAACAAAAAGCAGATGAAGCAAGTCAAATCAAAAGCCAGTTTTTAGCGAATATGAGTCACGAAGTACGTACTCCGATCAATGGCATTAAAGGTCTGCATTATTTAGCGTTGCAGCAGCAAGATTGGCAACAAGCCCGCCATTATATTGAACAAGCTGATGGTGCGCTGAGTGTGTTGCTGCGAGTATTAAATGATGTACTCGATTTCTCTAAAATGGAAGCTGGCAAACTCGATTTAATACAAGAGCCTATCGAGTTAAATCAGCTTATTGATGAATTAGTTAATTTGGTGCAATTCGACGTTGACATTAAGTCGCTGAAATTAATATTAGAACTAGATAACAGCGCAGATCTACAGCTAGATAGCGACCCAATACGTTTAAAGCAGGTCTTGCTAAATTTATTAAATAATGCGATTAAGTTTACCGCTACAGGCACAATCACACTCAAAGTATGGCAGCAGCAAGACGTCACTTACTTTAGTGTCAGTGATACTGGTATTGGTATTAGCCAAGTAGCTCAACAGCAACTTTTTCAACCATTTGCACAAGCCGATAGCTCTACCTCGCGACAGTTCGGCGGTACAGGTTTGGGGTTAAGTATTTGCAAAAAGTTGGTTGAATTGATGGGAGGAAATATTAGTTTAGTAAGTGAGGAAGGACAAGGTTCAACTTTCACTTTTACCTTACCACGTATCTCGCCTCTCACTAAAGCCGAGCAATTAGAGCCTCTCTTTGCTGAGATTGACACGAGTACTTTATCGCTTGCTGAATTTAAGATCCTATTGGTGGAAGATAATCCGCTAAACCAACATGTTGCTACCGCTATATTAAAAACCAAAGGGTGTATTGCTGATGTTGCCAGTGACGGTTTTGAAGCCATTGAGAAGGTCTCTGAAACCCGTTATGATTTAGTGCTTATGGATATTCAAATGCCTAATATGGATGGTTTGCAAGCCACTAAAGTGATTCGTGATGAGCTATTTATACATCAGCTTCCTATTATTGCTCTGTCAGCAAATGCTCATGATGATGATGTTAAAAAAGCTCTCGCAGCTGGTATGGATGGCTATTTAACAAAACCAATCGATGCCGAAAAGCTATTTAAAACCATATGGCATTACCTACAACAGAGTACTGATTAATTTTTAGTACTTTTATCGATCGGGGCTGACAAATGACCTCAATAATACAAACAAAATGATCTAAACTTGAATTACCGATTTAAGTGCGTATGATCCGCGCAAATTAACTGAACTGAGTGCTAATTATGATCAATAAAAAACTCCCTTTGCTAGATATCCATCGCCATTTAGATGGTAATGTCCGCGCGCAAACTATTCTTGATTTAGGTCGTCAGTTCAATATTAAGCTGCCTGCTGATAATGTTGCAGACTTAATACCGCATGTGCAAGTTATCGATCCTGAGCCTAACTTAATGGCCTTTTTACAAAAGCTTGACTGGGGCGTCACGGTATTGGGTGATTACGATGCGTGTCGGCGTATTGCTATCGAAAATATTGAAGATGCGCAAGCACAAGGTCTTGATTATGTAGAGCTGCGTTTTAGCCCTTACTACATGGCACAAAGCCAAGGCTTACATCCACAAGGTGTGGTTGAAGCTGTAGTTGATGGTATTAAAAGTGCGACTCAAAGTAGCACGGTTAAAGCTAACCTGATTGGTATATTATCACGTACTTATGGCACTAAAGTTTGCCAGCAAGAGTTAGATGCCTTACTCGCGTTTAAAAATGATTTAGTTGCAGTGGACTTAGCTGGTGATGAAATTGGCTTTCCGGGCGAGTTATTTGTCGATCACTTTAAGCAAGTACGTGATGCTTACCTTAGCGCAACGATTCACGCCGGTGAAGCTCTGGGAGCTGCCAGTATTTGGCAAGCAATCAATGAGCTAGGTGCTGAGCGTATTGGCCATGGTGTCAAAGCTATTGAAGATGCCAAGCTAATGGACTACCTACGTGATAAACGCATAGGTATTGAATCGTGCCTAACTAGTAACGTGCAAACCAGCACAGTAGCCAGTTTAGATGTGCATCCACTGAAGCGCTTCTTAGATCATGGTATTTTAGCGTGTATTAATACCGATGATCCCGCAGTGGAAGGCATCGAAATTGAACATGAATACATGGTTGCAGGACCTGCTGCAGGCCTTACTCAGGCTGATATGGAAAAAGCCCAAGCCAATGCACTTGATATTGCATACTTGAGTGATGCTGAAAAACAGCAACTAAAGCAAGCAGTCGCTGCTCGATAGTTACGATGCACAAGCCATTAAATTATGCGCCTAATGCTCACGTTGGCAGCTTAGGTAGTTATCAAACATGGCTTTAAGAATATCACTACGGCCTATCATGCCTATGACCGTAGTGCCTTCTACAACAGGGTAGTTTTTCGGCTTACCGGTTTTCATTTGCTCTGCAAGTTCCATTATGTTGGTGTCGCCGTTGACGGTTACAACCTCGGTTTGCATCAGTTGTGAAACCTTAACCACACCGTCACAAAAATAACTATTTTGCATTAACGGTTTTAGCAGTTCTTGCTCAGAAATAAAGCCCACTAAACATTTATTATCATCAAACACTGGCGCTCCCAGTAGTTTGAATTTTTGTAGTTCTGCAATTGCTGTGGTCATCTCGGTTTCAGGGGTTATATGCGGTAACTTGCGCTGCATAAAATCTTTTACTTTGGTGTTTAACATTTGGGTCTCTCCCAATTAATGAGTTATTCAAAGTATGGTTAAGGATTGGCCGTTTGTGAAATTGTTTATGTTGATTGCGCTGATAGGTAACAACAATCACAGCTAAATTTAATTATGAGCCAGACCATCAGAGTGAGTTTGGTATTTGGCTTTCACTAACTCCATATAATGCGCTAAGCTTTTTTGTGAATTAGTATCAAATGCCTTGGCGAGTGGAATAATGCTTTGAATACGATCTAAGCGAAACTCTCGGTAGTCACTGCGCAACTGACAATAAGCGATAAGAGTCCACTTTGCGCCCCAATATACCAGTCCTAAAGGGTCGACAATACGCTGAGTTGGTCGTTGATTAACATCTAGATAATGAAATTCAATGCAGGTTTTATTAGTGATGGCTTTACGAAGTATCAAAGTGGTCGTTTGGTGGCTTTTATCGTGATGAAATGCAGAGACTAAATACGGCAGCTCTGCAACGCGTTGCTTTAACTTGTTAGGCAACACAGCATTAATTTTAGTCATTGCAGCTTGGGCATTCGCCGCTAACTGTGGATCAGTCCAAGCGCTGACCATTTTACTACCTAACAACAGTGCTTGTAGCTCCTCAAGAGTAAACATCATCGGTGGTAGGTCGTAATCGGTAATTAAATAGCCAGTGCCTGCCTCACCTTCAACGGGCACGCCCGAGCTCTGTAAGTGCTGAATATCGCGATAAATTGTTCGCTGAGATACCTGTAATTTATTGGCAAGTTCGTTTGCAGTGATCGCAAAGCGGCGACTCTTAAGTATGTTTACTAATTGAAATAGCCGCTCTGATTTGTGCATTGGTTATCCTTGTTTTCAAAAATACAGTGTTAGCTTTGTTGGCAAGCTGTTTGGCTAAGCACTTCAAAACGCTCCAGCTTTATCGATTCTTTTGTAATGAGAGAAGTGTACTGTTGGCAAATAGCATTATCAAAAAATGTATCACGCAGTTTTTGGGCATCAGCAACCGTAGCAAAATAAATGATACTACTATATTGCTGGGTATCGGCTTGTTTAGCAAGGGAGCGGTAAAGTACGCCTGATTGGTTATCAATATAACGCTGAAAATCATTATTAGCGATATGGAACTGCGCTAAATTTGTATCAGTCTTTAGTTTGAAATTTACAACTTCGATTAAATTTGTGGTCATCATAGTTCTCCTTGTTTAAGAAGAGCTAAGTAAATCATAGCGGGCTGTCAGGGAGTGTCAGTAACCAGCTTACGGATAAAAATTAAGCTGGTTACTCTGGTTATACTATTTTATAAATGCAAATGCATCGGCGTACATGTTTTCGCGAATTGCACCATGTGCTAGGAAATCATCGCGGACAATACCTATCATGTCAAAACGCCCTGCCATGTAAATATCATATGGGGCAAGCGATACGATATCGTTCATCACCGCTTTATGTACGTAGCCTGTGTGGCCTGTCCAGCTAGCTGTTGGGTTTTCAACTACTGGTATAAAGGTAAAGTTTTCACGGCTATCGGCCCATGTTTGCATTTCAGTATGCGCATACAAGGCTGACTCTTCACGCACACCCCAATAGAACAATACCGGACGCTCACAACCGATTTCACTTAAATGATCAGCTATAGATTTTGCGTATGAAAACCCAGTGCCGCCAGCGAGTAAAATAATTGGGCGTTCGCATTGGAGACGCAACTGTGAAATGCCTAAGCCGGCTTCAATCAACACCTGAGTTTTCTCAGCATGGGCTTGGCGAAGATGCTCTAAAGTTTGCATTGCATATGAATCAACTGCAGATGCGCCAATATGGAGTTCTAGCTCATCAGACTGTGAAGGGCGGCTGGCAATTGAAAACGCGCGCTTGTCTTTTTCGCCAAGCACTACTTGCAAATATTGGCCAGCTTCAAAGGTGACGCTTTCAACAGGTTTTAAAATTACTTTGTGAACAAATTCAGTGAGTGGGCTGATAGCGACAACTTCAGCGTGTAATGTTTGCATGTTTTACCTTAAATTAGCGGATACGCACTTTATTTGAACAATAATAACATATCCGCATAGTGAGTTTATAGCCTCTAAAAGAGCTGTTAAAGAATATCTAAGCTTTGCCAGATTTCATCGACGCGATCTTTAGTCGCTTGATCCATCACAATGGGTTCGCCCCACTCACGAGTGGTTTCGCCGGGCCATTTATTAGTGGCATCCATACCCATTTTTGAACCAAGACCTGAAACCGGTGATGCAAAGTCTAAATAATCAATCGGAGTGTTTTCAATTAGAGTAGTGTCGCGGGCGGGATCCATACGTGTAGTAATCGCCCAGATCACGTCATTCCAATCACGTGCGTTAACGTCATCATCACAGACAATGACAAACTTTGTGTACATAAACTGACGCAAGAACGACCATACCCCCATCATCACGCGCTTGGCATGACCTGGATATTGTTTTTTCATTGTCACTATCGCCATACGATATGAACAGCCTTCTGGCGGTAGATAAAAATCGACTATCTCAGGAAATTGCTTTTGTAAAATAGGTACGAAGACTTCATTGAGTGCGACCCCTAAAATTGCCGGCTCATCTGGTGGACGACCAGTAAAAGTGCTGTGATAAATAGGATCTTTACGATGTGTCATGTGGGTCACGGTCATAACAGGGAAGTTATCAACCTCATTGTAATAACCCGTGTGATCGCCATAAGGGCCTTCAGGTGCCATTTCGCCCGGCATTATATAGCCTTCAAGAACTATTTCAGCACTGGCAGGAACTTGTAAATCATTGGAGATCGACTTAACTACTTCTGTTTTGCTACCACGTAGCAAGCCGGCAAAGGCGTATTCACTCAAGGTATCTGGCACTGGCGTGACGGCACCTAGGATTGTCGCAGGATCAGCACCCAATGCTACCGATACCGGATAAGGTTGGCCTGGGTTTTCTTTACACCATTCTTGAAAATCGAGAGCACCGCCACGGTGTGATAACCAGCGCATAATGATTTTATTTTTACCGAGTAATTGTTGGCGGTAAATACCTAAGTTTTGGCGTTTTTTGAAAGGTCCTTTGGTGACGGTTAAACCCCAAGTGATTAATGGAGCCACATCACCAGGCCAGCAGTGTTGAATTGGCAGCTTAGTTAAATCAACATCATCGCCTTCTAGAATAACTTGCTGACAAGGCGCTTTTTTAACTTCTTTGGCAGGCATATTTAATACTTGCTTAAACACTGGAATTTGGCTAAATGCTTCTCTAATGCCTTTTGGTGGCTCTGGCTCTTTTAAAAATGCCAGCAACTTACCGACTTCCCGTAGTTCGCTAACGTGTTCTTTACCCATTCCCATGGCAACACGCTCTGGTGTACCAAATAAGTTAGCTAGTACGGGGATATCATAACCTTTAGGGTTTTCAAACAATAAAGCGGGTCCCTTAGCACGTAGTGTGCGGTCGGCAATTTCGGTCATTTCAAGATAAGGATCAACTTCTTGGTGAATACGCTTCAGTTCACCTTTTTTTTCTAATAAATCGATAAAATCACGTAGATCTTTGTATTTCATTGTGGGCCGCTTTAAAGCTTAAAAGACTGTTGGCATTATACTTAAATAAAGACGTTAAGCGAATTAATGAGGTGTTTTTAGAGCGCATTTAAGCGATCATTTTTGTTACATTATAAGGTGAGTAAGCTATAGTTTAGGACAAATGTTTGAAATGAGTTTTTGATTAATGGGTGGGCTTATCGTAAAAACATTTATCAAGGCTGTTCTTCTTTGCTGTGTAATTACCTTTGTAGATCAAGTAAGTGCTAAGCAATCATTAAATTCCGCGCTCAATGTGCCGCTTTTTAATGAGCACAGTGCCGTGATGTTAGTGGTAGAACCGCAAACGGGTGAAATTAAATTTGCTAATAAAGCAGCGGCAGCATTTTATGGTTACAGTATTGCGCAATTGCAAACAATGCGTATCCAGCAAATTAATATATTTACTGAGCAACAAGTTGCACAGGAACGCCAAGCTGCTCTGAGTAAAGGGCAAAACTATTTTGTTTTCAAACACCGATTAGCGAGCGGTGAAACACGTACCGTTAGCGTTTATTCAGCCCCATTTACAATTGAAAATAAAGATTTTTTATTTTCTGTCATACATGATATTTCATCTCAACGTAACCTTGAAAAAGCGCTTTGGCATTATCAAGAAAATCTTGAACAATTGGTTGCCATTCAAACTAATGAAATAGAACAAAAACGCACCGATCAATTGCTGTTAGCGCTAATATCTATTTCTGTACTACTAATACTGTTAGCGACTTTAACCATGTTAGCTTTGCGATTACGCCGAGCTAAAAAATCGGCGCAAAAAGACAGTGCGACGCTAAAAGCGATTTTCAATAGTATTGATGATCTGCTCGTTTACACGGATGCCGAGCATAGGGTCATTACAGCTAATACTGCGGCTGTGCAAAAGTTAACGGCAGGCGAGCCACTGAAGGATAAAAATATTTACTCATTTACTGAGTGTTCGAAAGGAGTAGTTGGGGTTGATAGTGAGTGTCAATTTCACGGAGCTAAAGAGGTATTTTGGGGAGAGGCACGAGTAACCGCAGTTATCGACGAAAAAAATAGCAAAATTGGTGAAATACATTTAATTCGTGATATCACTTTAAAATTAAAAGCACTTCAACAACAACGACTCGCGAGCACGGTATTTTCAACAACTAATGAAGGTATTTTAGTTTCTAATCGTGATAATGAAATTCAAGCTGTAAATAAAGCTTTCACACAGATCACCGGTTATCAAGAACAAGATGTGCTTGGTAAATCACCTGCAATATTAAATTCGGGCCATCATAAACCATCGTTTTTTAAAGTGTTATATCGACGTTTAAATGAGGCTGGGCACTGGGAAGGTGAAATATGGAACCGCCGCAAAGATGGTAGTATTTACCCGAGCTGGGTCAATATTTCGGTAGTATTTGACGAGGAAAAAGACATTGAAGTTTATGTTGCCTTATTTAACGACATTTCTTTACGCAAAGAAAATGAACAGGAAATGTGGCTACAAACTAATTTTGATACCTTAACGGGTTTGGCAAATCGCTATCATTATAATAGCAAGCTAGATCAAGAAATGATCCGTGCGACAGCTGATAATAAGCGTTTGGCAATTTGTTTTATTGATTTAGATCGGTTTAAAAGCGTTAACGATACCTTAGGGCATAATAGTGGTGATTTACTATTACTTGAGGCTGCCAAAAGGCTTAAAGCATGTATGCGCAGCTCTGACGTAGTTGCCCGTTTAGGTGGCGATGAGTTTGCGCTATTACTGCCAGAGATCAATAAGTTAGCAGATATTGAGCGACTAGCTACAAAAGCTCTGCTGGCGCTTAGTTCTTCATTTAAAATTGGTGAGCAAGATGTATTTGTATCCGGCAGTATGGGGATCACTATTTTCCCCGACGATGGCAGCGATCGAAAAATATTACTACGTAATGCTGATAGCGCTATGTACAAAGCTAAAGCGCAAGGGCGAAACTGCTTTGAGTTCTTTACCAGTGGCTTGCATGAACAAGCGACTGCTCGCAGTAGGCTCGAAAATGCTCTTCATAAAGCGCTTAGTAATAACGAGTTTACCGTTTATTTTCAGCCAATTATTAGCCACGATAAAAAAACGGTCGGCTGTGAAGCATTATTGCGATGGCATAGTGCGGAGCTTGGCGATGTTTCGCCGGCACAATTCATTCCTGTATGTGAAGAGTTAGGATTAATCATTCCAATTGGTGAGTGGGTACTCAGAGAAGCATGCCGCGAAGCTGCTAAGTGGTGTGGTTGTTTCGGTGATCAGTTTTTTGTTACGGTAAATATGTCTAGCGTGCAATTTATTCGCCAAGATATTGAAGCGTTAGTTAAAAGTGTTCTACAGGAAACGCAGTTATCAGCTCAGTGTTTAACCCTTGAAATTACAGAAACGCTACTTGCTGATAATAGCTCAAATATTTTGCAGCAGTTGCAAGCATTACGCGCAACCGGCGTGGGTTTAGCAATTGATGACTTTGGCACCGGTTACTCATCGTTGAGTTATTTAAAGCGTTTTCCGCTGAGTAAGTTAAAAATAGATCGGGAGTTTATAAAAGACTTACCGGATGATCTTGAAGATTGTGCGATGGTTAGTGCAATAATTTCAATGGCTAGTAACCTACAGCTCAAAGTTGTTGCCGAAGGAGTTGAAACCTTTGCACAGCTGGCTTTTTTAAACGCTCTAAATTGTGATTATATTCAAGGTTTTTTATACAGCAAACCACTGCCTGCGGCACTATTTGATAAATACATTAGGGAGTTTATCGCGGAGCAAAATAATAAATAAGTTGCTACACGCCACTGCAACGTTATTTCTGTGGCGTGTATTTATCATTATCACAATAGCTGCAGATGGGTTTTATATTCAGAGTTAGAACTTAAATCTTTCTACTGCGCTGGTTAATGAGTGAGCGAGTTGGTTAACGTCTTCACTTTGATTGGCGAGTGACTTTGCATGTTCGGCATTCGTTTGTGCTTGCACCGTTACTTGCGCCATAATCTGTTTTATCTCATTGCTGTTATCAAGCTGGTGATGTGATGAACTAGCAATTTGCATACTCATTTGGTTAATTGTCACTAAAGTACTTTTTATTTTATCCACCGCTTGGTTTAATTCACTACTATTTGCTACACATTCTTTTGCTTGTTGTTGCCCATCGTTAATTTCATGATGAGCAGTATTGGCCTGATGTTGCAGTGTTTGGATCATTGTATGTATTTCGCTAGTCGAGTTTTGCGTTCGTGCAGCTAAAGAGCGAACTTCATCTGCCACAACAGCAAAGCCTCGGCCATTTTCTCCTGCACGGGCAGCTTCAATAGCAGCGTTTAGCGCAAGTAAATTAGTTTGTTCAGCAATACTGCTAATTGTATCCACGATTGCGCCAATTAATTGTGTGTGTTGGGTTAGCTCATTAGTACTTTGTACAGCTTGATCAAGCCGAGTCAGTAACGCTGCAATACGCTGGCTGTTACGATCAGCAATCTGATTTACATCATTGGCAAACTGCGAAGCGTTAGCAACTTCATTAGAGGTGTTATCAGCTCGTTCACAGACCGCTTGGGAATTACTATGCATGCTATGCGCCACCGAGTCGGCCTCTGCAATACGATCTAATTGCTGCTGTGCTGCTTCGGTCATATGTTGGCCTTGTGCACTGGTTTGAATTGCTGATTGATCTAAGGTGTGGGCGTTATCACTTATCGCACTTAGTAATGTACTTAGATCATCGCTTAATTGATTGATATTGTTTAAAAGTACACCAAATTCATCATCATTATGGGGCTTTGTACGTTTCGATAAATCCACAGAAGCGATACGTGATAGTGCTTTATTTACAGCATTGAGTGGTTTTAACATTGCTTTGGTGGTTAAAAAGCAGATCAAGGCTGCAAACGAAATAAGCACTAAACTTATAATAATCGCGAGTCGCGAACCTGTAGTGATCACCGACTGAGCATCCGCCTGCAAGGTATCAAAGCGTTTATCGGCTAAATGATTTAACTCAATAATGAGCTGCTCGGTAAGTTGAAACTGTTGCTGGAATGCAGCAAAGGCTTGCTCGGTCGCAACTTTGCTGGTCAAAAGAGTACTTTGTTGCTGGTACAGTGTTGCCAACTGTTGATTAATTAAGCTGAGAAGGTCTTTTAGGTTGCTGAAATTTGTTTAATTTTTTAACTCACTCGCTTGCTGTTGTAGGTATGTAAAATTAGATTGGATATTGTCTAATAAAAAAGCGGTATCTTGTTGGTGTTCTGTGAGTGTTTGTAGGGAACTAATGTGGTTGATGCTCTTAACATTATTGCCTAAGGTGAATAGTAAGTCGTCAATGCGGGTCGCGGTACCAACAATAGCGGCTAATAACGATTGTTGCTCCGGTGTTACTTCGATTAGTTCTAAATCAAGTAAGCCACTACTTAAGTCAGCAAGATTATTAGCGTAATCATTTGCTAATGAGGTAACCTGAGTTGCTGCTGTTAGGCCTTGTTGTTTGGTGTTAAACATTGTTGCGCTAGTGGTACTAAATTGCTGATAGCGTTGTGTTATTTTCGATAGTAATTGCAGCATTTGCGGTTGGTCGTGTAGCTGAGAGCTTAATTCTTCTAGCTTGGTTTTAAATAAAGCTTGTTCTTCATGAGTTCTCTGTTGCTGCTGTTGCAAACTGGCTTTACTTGTTTGGCTGTATGCAACGGCATTAAATTTGGTGATTGATAACAGCGATAACCGCAAGGCATGACTTTGCTGTTGTACCGGTACAGCTAAAGTTTCTATATCCGAAGTGGCGTGATTAATTTGTCCTAATGACCAGTAAAAAAAACTACTGCTGGCGAGCATTAAAAAACCAATTGTGGCAAAGGCAAAAATTAGTTTCGTTTTAATAGCAATAGCGTGCATAGTGAACCCGTAAATACTTAATTATTTATGAGTGTAGCAGTATTTTTATAAATTATAAGTTTGGCGAGCGATTGTATTACTCTAAATTACAATGATATTTGTTGCCATCAATTATCAACATTGCTTCATTCCCTTTGGTCCAAAACAGCACATCTTCATTGGTATATTTTACGCCCGAGGCACTGATTTGTTTGGTCAGCGAATGATCTACTTGATTGTAATTTAGCGTGGCACTTTCTTCATCATTACTGGTAATAACGGCGCTTAGCTGGCTATCGCATGAGAAAGACTGACTATTTAATTGTTCTGTGCATGCACTGAGGCTAATAACACCGAGTGCAATTAATAGGGTTTTATACATTAACAAGTACCTTGGCTAAATGTGTTGAGCAACTAGCATAGCAAACGAAAATTAACCTTTGGTGAAAATACTCGTTTAGGCTATGTTGATTATTATAAATTTTTTAACTGCAAAGGAAATGAGATGGCAGGTACTAACCTATTGACATTATTGGACGATATCACCACTTTATTAGATGATATTGCCACTATGAGTAAAGTCGCCACGAAGAAAACGGCGGGTGTATTAGGGGATGATTTAGCTTTAAACGCGCAACAAGTGACAGGAGTCACTGCCGATCGTGAGCTACCGGTCGTGTGGGCGGTAGCGAAAGGCTCATTTTTAAATAAAGCTATTTTAGTTCCTGCAGCGTTATTAATAAGTGTTTGGCTGCCTTGGCTTATTACACCTTTATTGATGGTT
The DNA here is from genome assembly GCF_052850545.1 of Pseudoalteromonas sp. 1181_04. Classification (NCBI taxonomy): domain Bacteria; kingdom Pseudomonadati; phylum Pseudomonadota; class Gammaproteobacteria; order Alteromonadales; family Pseudoalteromonadaceae; genus Pseudoalteromonas; species Pseudoalteromonas sp. 1181_04. Next base: position 16,905 of record NZ_VXCS01000006.1, on the reverse strand, counting down.
GGTGGATTATTTTTGTGTTTTGAAGGTGCAGAAAAGTTAGTTGAAAAGTTATTACCAGCTACGAAAAATGATGATGTAGATGCTGTCGAAAATTTAGATTTAGTTGAGTACGAAAAACAAAAAGTAAAAGGGGCTATTCGAACCGACTTTATTTTATCGGCAGAAATAATAGTTATCACTCTAGGCACCGTGGCGGGTGCAAGTTTACTAAATCAAGCGCTAGTCTTAAGTGTTATTGCGGTGATCATGACCATAGGCGTTTATGGGTTAGTGGCAGGGATTGTAAAACTCGATGATGCTGGTTTGTATTTGCTTAACCAAGCACAGCAAACAGGAAACCGTTTTAAAGCATTATTAGGTAAAGGTTTATTAGCCGCAGCACCACGTTTAATGGCGTTTTTAGCATTTGCAGGTACGGTAGCGATGTTTTTAGTGGGTGGAGGAATTTTAGTGCATGGTATTAGTGTGTTGCATCATTGGCAAACCGCTGTTGCTGAGTTTGCACTGGCAAACTTAGGTACGCTGGGAGAGATTATTGCGCCTTTACTGTTCGATGGTTTATTAGGTGTATTAGCCGGTGCGATTGCTGTGTTAGTTCATCATGGAATTGTCAGCATGAAAGCAAAAAAGCCAGCAAAGTAAATTTGCTGGCAATGAATTAGCAAGGGAATGCTATGAAAGTTATTTGCTTGAATTAATTAGTGTTCATGTTTTGATTCAGCAGCTATACCTAACCAGGTAATTTGATTAGGGATAAAATCAAGGTTAAGAATAGTTTTAGTCGTTTGCTCATGGGTGTCGATACTTAATACTGTTTGGTTGTTTGCATCACTGATATATAAAGTATCGTCGGCCGCTGAGGCCGCGAGTGCATAGTTACCAGCTGGGTTTTCGAGTACTTTAAAGCGTGCGCTGACTTGCCAATCATCTTCAGCATGTAGCACTGACAAGAAACCATCACTTTCAAGTACATAAAACTCGCCGGTAATCCTATCCAGTGCACTTGCTAATACGGTATTTTCAGTATTTTGTTGCCATGCAAGCTGTGTCATTTCAGCTGATGCTGGGTCGATGGTGTAAAAAAGCTTACTTTGTGCAATACCTAAAAATAGTTCGCTGTGTTCACTCGCTTTAATTGTGCCAATACGCGTACCTTCAGCAAAGTTGTTGAGATTAGCTACTTTGGCTGCGTTAAACACATTATCTTTTTCAGTTATAACTAATACACCATCGCTACAGCCAAAAGCGATATGCTGGTGATTTTGCGCACTGCCATGTAGTGCAGGGCAATCCACTGCAAACCGCTGTTCTTGATGAAAGTGATCACCATGAATATGCAGTTGTTCAACATAATTTGGCAGCACGCTAGTTATATCTTCGCTGCGATAAGTTGTGATTACCGATTCACCGCGAATTTGCGCTGTACCATGCATGGCATTGTTAAAGCTATGTGCTGCTAAGGTTTTCCCAGCAGCAAGTGATTCATCACTTAATAACACAAAGCTTGCAGGGATCCCTGCATCAAGATCGCCATCAAAAAACAGTGCAGCTTGCTGTTCACTGACATCAAAGTGGGTTGGTTTACTATCGCTAAAGATTAAATCATGCAGCTCGGGTTGCTGTTCATAACCATGTTGGTGATCACCATGATCTTCTGTAAATAATCCACCGTCAATGAACTCAACATAATTTTCTGCTCGCTGGATCAATACTGCATAACGGAAATTAGGACTGGCATATAGACCACTTATTACGTTGCTGGTATTAAAGGTCTCCAGCAACGAGTTGTTGTCAGCGTTAAAAACAGATACGTTAGCAATATCAGCATGGCTAATCGCTAATCGCCCTTTTGCAGTGATTTCAGTGTGGTCATGGTCATCTTTCTGCTCAGCATTTTTATCTACAAGATCATCAATTTCACTGTTACAGGCACACAGTACAGCAACCATAGAGGCAATTAAGCAAGTTTTAAAGTTAGGTAAAATCATAAACAGTCCGGTGTTTTGTTATAATATATCGGTAATGTTATAATGTAACCTTAACAAAGTAAATAAGTACTCTTCGTTCTTTACTTACGTATTTGGATGGATATCTATTTAAAACCTTATTGGGTACAATTGTAGCAATTATAAAAATATAAATTTAAAAGAATGTTGTATGAGCAAAATGATGCAGTTGATTGTTGTTATTACTTTGTGTGTTGTCAGCTTCATGAGTGATGCAAATCAATCAGCTCCAGCAGTCGATGACTTCAGCCGCAGCAGTGGATATAGCCAAGTTAAAATCTCTCCTAATGGGAGCTACCTTGCAGTAATTATGCAACCTGAAGGTAAAAAAGTGCTGGTTATTTTAGATGCTAAAAAATTTACAATTCACCACGCTATTAATTTTGAGAGCAATGCCCAAGTTGGTGCTTATCATTGGGTAAGTGATGATCGGGTTGTAGTTGCAAAAGAATACTTACACGGCTGGCAAGATCACCCTGAATATTATGGTGAATTATATGGCGTGAATGCTGATGGCTCAAAAGCTAAGTACTTAGTTGGCTATCTTGGCGAAATGCAAACTGGCTCTCATATCAAAAAAGCCACACCACTTTATGGCACCTCTTATTTGCTGGATCCTTTAATCCACGATGAAGATAAAATGCTTATAGTGACTTACCCGTGGACATCAAGTAGTGAACCGCACACTGTTGTTTATGAGGTTGATATTTTTTCAGGGAAGCGTCGTAAAGTTACGCGCTCCCCGTCACGTATGGCCAACTTTTTGACCGACCATGAAGGAAATGTCAGAGTGGCTGTTTCCAGTGATGATTATATTAAGTCTACAATACATACCCGTGAAAAGTCAGGTGGAGATTGGCAAGCACTTGATTTAGGTGATTTGACTTACAGTGATGTGGAGTTGCACGCTTTTGATAGTAGTGGTGATGCTGTCTATATCACAGCATCAATAAGTGGTGAAGCTCAAGGCTTATATAAATTGAATCTAAAAACCAGAGCAGTTGATTTAATTCATAAAGAAGAGAAAGTCTCACCAAAGCAAATATGGGTCGATGAAGCATCAAAAGAGCTATTTGCGATTGAAACCGAACTAGGTTATCCAACTTATGCTTTTGTCGATGGGCAATCAGATAAAAGCATGCGTTTAAAATCATTAATCTCCGCTTTACCTGGTGAACAAGTGCAACTCGTTAGCAGTACTGAAGATGGCGACACTAATATTATTTATGCCTCTAATGATCGTAACCCTGGACAATATTATTTATTCGATGCCAAAAGTAATAACTTACGATTTTTGTTTGCATCCCGTCGTTGGATTGATGCAGAACAAATGGCGCAGACCAAGCCTGTAAGTTATACCAGTCGAGATGGTTTAACTATTTATGGCTACTTAACAGTACCGAATAATACCATAGAAAAAAACTTACCTTTAGTGGTTATGCCACATGGTGGTCCACATGGCCCGCGCGATTGGTGGGGATTCGACCCTGATGCACAGTTGCTTGCAAGCCGTGGTATGGCCGTACTAAAAGTTAATTTTAGAGGTTCAGGTGGTTTTGGCCGTAACTTTGAGCATGCTGGGCATCGAAAATGGGGAGCTGAAATTCAATTTGATATTATAGATGGTGTGAAGTATTTAGTTGAGCAGGGTACAGTTAATAAAAACAATATCTGCATTATGGGCGCGAGCTTTGGTGGATACTCAGCGTTACAAAGTGCGATTTTAGAACCTGATATGTTTAAGTGTGCGATTGGCGTTGTTGGCGTTTATGATTTGCCCTTAATGTTTAAAGAAGGGGATGTTGCGGAGCGCGATAGTGGCCAACGTTATTTACAGAATGTATTGGGTACAGATGAAGCGCAACTAAAGGCTTTTTCACCTAGCTATAATATTGATAAGTTAAAGGCTCCAGTGCTGATAGTGCATGGTGGTGAAGATCAGCGTGCACCGATTGAGCAAGCCGAATCACTGATTGCGGCTCTTAAAAAAGCTAAACATCCTTATATATATGAACTGCTTAAAGATGAAGGGCATGGTTTTTATAAGCAAGAACATCGCACTCGTTATTATCAACAAGTGCTGACCTTTTTAGACCAACACTTAACAATGTAACAGTCGTATTTACGTGTTAAATGGCAAGCTAAAAGCTTGCCATATTTATATCCACTTGTTGTAGGTAGTTTGGCTATATTAACAGGAATACTCAAGGCACAGCTCTTTGAGTTGTAATTTGGCTTTGTGGTTATTTTGCCCTGCAGCTTGTTGATACCAATAAATAGCTTGGCTGATATCTTTTTCTACCCCTTCACCATCACGATACATTTGCGCAGTATTAAGCTGACCCCATTGTGAGCCTTCTTTGCTGGCGAGTAAAAAGCTTTCGAACGCTTCAGGAAATAACCCATCTTTGTAATAGATGATGCCTTGCTGATTATTTTTATTAAGCTTCACCCCTTCATATAGCGGTTTAGGGCGTGGTGGGAACATCACAAAACCACCATATAAGCTATATGCGTAAGGGCGCAGTACATCATAAATAGCACCTTCATCATATAAACGCTGTACTTCGCTGCGCGGTAAAGTAATTGTTTTTGATGAAAAATAATCTTTTTGTACCAATAAGCTGGTACGCATAGCCATAGTAATGCCGCTGTCGCGTTTATAGCGATAATTGCTGATTTGAAAGGTGATATTTTGGTCATCAAACTCGAGTACTTGGGCTACTTTTAGGTTTTCAGGGCGCAATGGTTCGTTAGAAAACTTATCAGCATGTACCAAGTAAGTATCGAATGCTTGTGGCTGGCTGAGTATTGCTTGTTTGGCTTTTAGCTCATCAAGATGTTGTGTATAAAAGTAAATAGATAACCAGATAAGTAATATCGAGCCTATAAAATATTTGATCAAAGAAAGCTTTTCTAACCATGGCAGTTGCATAATTGAAAGCTGTACATTGTGCTGGCAATGGCTACACTGGTATTGATAATGCCATGCTAATGGCAGCATAGGGACAATTGAAAAACGCAAAAAGCGGCTGTGGTTTTGTAGTCGATAGTCATCATGATGACAGTGTGGGCAGGTTTTTATTTGGCTGAAAAACGACAATGAATCGCTGGTATTGAATAGTAGCATATGACCTTTTTTCCCTTCCTTGTTTTACGTTAAATTAAAACAAGGAAGGTTAGATGCAAAGCAGAAAACTGTAAGAAAGTATGTTTGGTTAGCTTATTTGCTTGCTACAGGCTTTGCTTTAATTGTAGTTTTAGCATCAGCTGCCATTAACGCAAATACAGCATATGCTGCGGTATTTTGCTTAAGTTTAGCCGGATCGATCTTATCAAGCGTATCATCAGCAGTGTGATGGTAGTCAAAGTAATCAGTACCGTCTTGGTGCAGCTCAAAAATTGGCGCGCTGGTGGCATTTTTAAATGGAATTAAATCAGGCCCACCATTAGCGCTATTTTTACCTATGTATTCAACATTTAACGGCGCAAGTTGCTTGGCTATTGCACGCACTACTGGCAACGAGGCTGCAGATACATTCGATTCAAAGCCATACACTACATCAGCACCAAAGTCAGATTCAGCGGCGGCAACAATTTTATCAAGTTCATTTGCATGCTTTTTAAAATAAGCTTTAGCGCCCCATAATCCTAGCTCTTCGGCGGCAAATAACACTACACGAATGCTGCGTTTAGGGCGTTTTATTTCACTAATATGTTTGGCAGCAGCCATGGTTAACGCAACGCCTGCACCATCATCAAGTGCGCCAGTGCCTAAATCCCAAGAATCTAAATGACCGCCAATCAGTACGTATTGTTCAGGGTTTTGTGTGCCATTGAACTGACCAATCACGTTATAGCCAGTACCTTGGCCGCGATCTTCAGTTTGCACATTGATATTTACGGTAACATTTTTACCTAGTGCAACTAAGCGAGCTAGCTGATCTGCATCAGGATTAGCAATGGTCACATTAGGGATTTTCGTAACACCTTCTTGATAGTGACTGCCACCGGTATGAGCAAAGCGGTGATGTGCGGTGCTAACAGAACGCATCATATAACCAATCGCGCCTTTTTTTGCAGCCTCAACTGAACCTGTTGAGCGAGCACGAACAGCAGGACCATAACCATTGCCATCAATATGGCGGTTCATATGGTAATTTATATAAGCTATTTTACCTTTTAAGCTGTTTGCTGGTGCTGCGATAAGTTCATCAAGCGTTTCAAATAATACAACTTCAGCGGTAATGCCATCTTTCGGTGTGCTAACGCTGTGGCCTAATGCTGTTAGGTGCAAAGGTTGCTCGCTTGGCGTTAAAATTTTGCCACTTTCACTAAAACGACGCCACTCAGGGAAGGTTGCCTCTTCTAGCCATACTTTATCAAAACCAAGCTCTTTAAATTTAGCTTGGGCCCACGCAACGGCTTTTTTATCATTTTCTGTGCCAGGTAAGCGAGGTCCTATTTCAGTAGTAAGCGATTCAAGCAATTGATAGCTTAACTCGCTGTTACTGGCATTAGTTCTTAGTTCGGTGACTTGCTGAAGTTGCTTTGCGGTAAATTCAGGCTCGGCGGCATTGGCTAAAAAGCTGCCGGCGAGCAGTAATCCGGTGATGATTTTTTTCATTATTGACCTGGTTATATTTTCAAGTGAGAGTTATTAAAGCATTTAATACTGAGCAACAAAAGTAGATGAGATAAATGCCTATCGGTGGCGATGTTATGGTGAATGTTTATTGAGAATATGGTCAGCTTAATGGTAGCAATTTGTATATTCTGCTATTATGCAGCATAACTAAGTCGGGCATCTGCAGCGGCTTTTCATGTTTAATTATTGCACTGGAAATTACTTTGACCGCTACAGCTTTTTCATCACTCGCTTTACCATCAGGTTTGGTCGATAACTTATCGACTTTAGGTTACACCCAAATGACCGCTGTACAGGCGCAAAGCCTGCCGCCAGTGCTTGAAGGTAAAGACATCATTGCACAAGCTAAAACTGGCTCAGGTAAAACTGCCGCATTTAGTTTAGGTGTGTTGGCCAAGCTTAATGTTAAGCGTTTTCGTATACAGTCTTTAGTGCTTTGTCCAACCCGTGAGTTGGCTGAGCAAGTAGCTGTGGAAATGCGTAAATTAGCGCGTGGTATTCACAATATAAAAATATTAACTCTATGTGGTGGCGTGTCGATTGGTCCACAAATTGGTTCACTAGAGCATGGTGCACATATTATTGTTGGCACACCTGGGCGTGTAGATGATCATATTCGCAAAGGTACGCTACGTTTAGATGATGTAGACACGCTAGTACTTGATGAAGCCGATCAAATGCTTGATATGGGCTTTCAAGACACTTTGGATGCAATTATTGAGCGTATTCCAAAACAGCGTCAAACTTTATTATTTAGCGCCACTTTTCCGCGCGCAATAGAAGCGATTGCCAAGCGTGTATTAAGCAACCCTGTTATGGTGAAGGTTGAAGAAGAGCAAGAAAAAAGTACTATTAAACAGTACTTTTATAAAATGGATAATAACAAACAACGTTTTAATACATTAAAATTGTTGCTGCTGAAGTTTCAACCAGAAAGTTGTGTGGTGTTTTGTAATACCAAGGTCGAAACTCAACAGGTGTGTGATGATTTAGCTGATGAAGGCTTCAGTGCCGTGTCATTGCATGGTGATTTAGAGCAGCGAGATCGTGAGCGCACCTTGATCCACTTTGCTAATAAAAGCGCCTCGATTTTAGTGGCCACTGATGTAGCCGCTCGTGGTTTAGACATCGATGATATGGATATGGTGATTAACTACCACCTTGCCCATGACCCACAAACCCATGTACACCGTATTGGTCGTACTGGTCGTGCTGGTAAAAAAGGCATTGCATGCTCTATTTATGGCGATGCGGAACAATTCAAAGTGGCACAAATTGGTGACCATTATGAATGTGATTTTTTACCAGAACAATTACCGCCGTTTAGCCTACTTGAAAAGCCACCATACAAACCACAAATGGTGACACTAATGATCGATTCAGGTAAAAAGCAAAAGGTACGCGCAGGTGATATTTTAGGTGCATTAACCGGTAAAGATGGTGTTGCCGGACGTCAAGTCGGTAAAATTAATGTGCTTGATAATGTGGCTTTTGTGGCTGTCGAACGTAATAGCTCAAAGCCCGCGCTACGAAAATTAACGGAAGGTAATATTAAAGGCCGTAAAATTCGTGCCCGTCGTTTAACTCGTTAATTATTGCTTATGATGCTTTTGAGCAGCTTGCCCTAAGCTGCTCATATTCATTTTTTAACTGTTTAAACTGCTCTGCATTACCATGTTGTTTATCTGGATGATATTGTGTTGCCAACTGCCGCCAGCGCTTTTGCAATGCCTGCATAGAAAAATCGTCAGGTAATTCCCAGTGCTTTAATAATGTCTGGCGTTGTTGTTGATCAAGCGTATTTATTGTTGGTGATGCACGAAAAGTACGCCAAAAGTTATCTAACAGTGATTTAACTTCTGTTATCGAGGCATCGTAATTTTGCCAATCTAGATAGTACGCTTGTAATGAGTCATGCGCTGCAATGGTTATCTTATCTGGATTATCTGTGAGCTCTATATGTAAACTGGCTACCAATAAATATTGATTTGGCAACAGTTGTTGCTGCAGTTGATAAAGTGCATTCATAATTAAAAAGTTACGCTTAAACAGATCACGGTATGGATCTGTATCTAAGTCATTAATTACACCACGCTCAGATAATTCCAATGCTAAAGTGTGAACCTTCCAAATGTGCTTCGTTAAAATTAACTCGAAAATCTCATCAATCAGTGGGTTAAGCATTGTTTACAGTCTAGTTATTGGTGTATCTTGACTAAACTATCATAGCTTCTACTGCTAACAAAATTCCAAGGAAAAAATTATGCTGGGTCAGTTTAAGCGCCTATTATTTATTTGCTCGATTAGTGTGCTTGGCGTTTTTTCTCAATCAGGTAATGCTCAACAACAAGTAGCACTTTTTGAACAATTTAAAGTTACGGATGAATGGCCTGAAAAGCAGCTGTTAGCAACCCAGTTACTGTCTACACAATTATCAAATCAGCAACAAGTTGCTATTTATTCTGGTTTAGCTGAGCGTGCGTTTGAGTTGAGTAATTATCCCCAAGCATTGCATTATTATCAGTTGCTTGAGCAGCATAGTACATTTGAAAACCTGCCTGAGTTACATTTTCGAGCAATAAAAATGCAGGGCGTGGTGCAATATTTTCAAGGTTTATTACAACAAGCCATTATTGATTACAGCCGTGCGTTAAACTTAGCGGTACGTTTAAAGAGTCCATTAAAACAAGCCAACTTGCTAAGTAATATTGGCCTTGCATATTTTAATATGCACAACATGGAGCTTGCTTTAGAGCATTACCAGCAGGCAAAAGCACTTTATGAAATAGATGGTAGCGCGCAAGACAAAGCTGATATTCTTCATAATATTGCGGGCATCTATATTCGTTTATCTAGCTATGATTCGGCACTTGAAATTTATCGTGAAGTGCTCGATGTATTTCAGCAATTGGGTGATGAAGAGGGGATTGCTCGTGCCTATGGCAACATGGGGGTTGCTTATACTGAGTCGGGTCAAAATCAATTAGCGTTGCACTATTACCAGCTCGCTTTACGCTATTATCAAAGTGTTAATGACGCCTATCAATTATCCGTACAGCATACCAACTTAGCTAACATAAATTTAAAAATAGATGAGTTGGATGCAGCTTTGTATCACGCACAAGCAGCTCAAAAATACGCCCTGCAGATAGATAATCAATCCTTACGGTTAGCTTCTTTACATGTTTTAGCTAAAGTGCAATTAGTGATGGGGGATATTGATATTGCGGAGCAAAATTTACAACAATCAATATCACTAGCCAAAGAATATAAAGATGAATTGCGCATTAAAGACGGCTTAGGTATCGAGGCGTTGTTAAGTGCTGGTGCCGGTGACTATAAGCGGGCTATTCATCTGCACCAACAGTTTGTCGATTATCAACGTAGCATAACCAGTGAAGAGGTTATGAAAGCGTTAAATGTATTTCAGTCTCAGTTTCAGTCGAACCAGTTAAACCAAGAAATTAAACAGCTTAAACAAGAGCGTAGCCTACAAGAATTAAAGATTGAAAAACGCTCACAGTTAACTATTTTACTGTCGATTGTGCTGATGTTGGTGTTGATCTGTGCAGTTGTATTATATCGCCGTGCAATTGAAAAAAAGGCTAAAGCCCAATTAGAGCAAAAAGTTGAGCAACGAACTCAAGAATTACAATATGTGGCACAAGAGCTACGTGCCGCGAATCAAGTTAAGAGCCAGTTTTTGGCTAATATCAGCCATGAAATACGCACACCACTTACCGCTATTTTAGGGCAAACAGACGACTTGTTACATGGTTTATATCAGCCCCAACAATTACAAACAGAATTGTTAGTTATTAAAAAACATAGCGATCATTTAAAAGATTTGATTAATGATGTGCTCGATATTAGTAAGATAGAAGCAAACCGTTTAGATTTACATGTTAGCGAGTTTGACCTCGTGGGGCTTGTTAATGATGTTTATGCTATGTCAAGTATGCAGGCTAAAAGCAAAGGTTTAACGCTGCTATTAGAAAATCACTTAGGCTCGAGTTATTGGACTAAGTTAGATATGATCCGCGTTAAGCAAATACTAATAAACCTACTGACTAATGCGATCAAATTTACCGAGCATGGCAGTGTTACTCTGGATATTAATCACACCGAACAAGGCGTATGCTTTAAAGTGATTGATACGGGGATTGGTATGAATACAGAGCAAATAAAAAACATTTTTGAATGTTTTCAACAAGGCGATAATACCATCACTCGCAGGTTCGGTGGTTCAGGACTTGGTTTGAGTCTTTCCCAGCAATTAGCAATTATGATGGGGGGTTATATTAGTGTTGAAAGTGAGCATGGTAAAGGCAGTGAGTTTATTTTTAATGTGCCATGTAAAGAGTATGCGCCAACCCTTCTTGCTACCGACAACTCAAAACCAGCTGCAACTAAAGGTCTAGTTGGGCGAGTATTATTAGCAGAAGATCATCCCGACAATCGTAGACTAATAACGCGCTTTTTAAAGTCGATTGGCCTTGAAGTGATCTCAGTAAGTAATGGTGAGCAAGCAGTTGAACAGTGCCTCAGTGAATTTCCAGATGTTGTTTTATTAGATATACAAATGCCGGTAATGGATGGCCTTAGTGCATTTGAACTGTTAAAGAAGTGTGGTTTTAATAAACCTATTTTTGCGTTAACAGCTAATGCAATGAGCCATGAAATAGATAATTACTTAGCGATGGGATTTACTGGCTATTTAAGTAAGCCAATAGAAAAAGAAGCGTTTTATCAGGCACTCGCAGCGCATTTAAATAGCACCAGCACGCTACCGCTACCTTTAGCTAATCCTGATATTAGCGATTTAGTGACGAGTTTTATTGCCAGTTTTGATGATGAAATAGCATCACTTACACAGCACCTTGCAGCAAAGGACTATATTGCATTACAGCAAGATAGCCATCGTATCCTTGGTGCCGCACAGATATTTTCATTAACTGATGTAGCTAATACAGCGATGTGCTTAGATAAATCACTCTTATCACAAAAACATAACCCCAGCAGTGATGCAGACGTAAAAGAATTAGTAGATGATTTGATTAAGCAGTTATCACAACAGCTGACTTAAAAGAGCGATATATACGCTTAATGGGTCGTTACTTTAAGGCTATAAGTTACTACTAACCAATAAAGCGAGTTGAGCGTTTTATCGAGTGGCATTACTGTGTGCTGGATTTAAATAATCGCAGTTTTAATATTTACTCAATACTGCGCAGTCTGATGATTTTCGTCTATAGGAAACAGAGCAAAGAGATTAATAAAACAAATTTATAATAGGAGTGAGATTTAGGGGTAGGCAAAAAAAATGCCTGTATTAACAGGCATTTTAGAATCTAGTAAAGAGAATTATTGACGCTTCATCGAATCAAAAAATTCATCATTCGTTTTGCTCATAGAGAGTTTATCAATTAAAAACTCCATGGCATCAATTTCAGACATTTCATGAACTATTTTGCGTAAAATCCACATTTTTTGTAGTTCATCAGGTTTAGTCAGTAGCTCTTCGCGACGGGTACCTGAGCGGTTAAAGTCGATTGCAGGGAATACACGCTTTTCAGCAATCTTACGATTTAAGTGTAATTCCATATTACCAGTACCTTTAAACTCTTCGTAGATAACTTCATCCATCTTAGAGCCGGTATCGATAAGCGCAGTTGCGATAATAGTTAAACTACCGCCTTCTTCAACGTTACGCGCAGCACCAAAGAAACGCTTTGGTTTATGCAGGGCGTTAGCATCAACACCACCAGTAAGTACTTTACCTGATGAAGGAATTACCGTGTTATAAGCACGTGCTAAACGTGTGATTGAATCCAGTAAGATGATTACATCTTTTTTGTGCTCAACTAAACGTTTTGCTTTTTCAATTACCATTTCAGCAACTTGTACGTGACGGCTTGCTGGTTCATCAAACGTTGATGCAATAACTTCACCTTTTACTAGGCGTTGCATCTCAGTAACTTCTTCTGGACGCTCATCGATAAGTAGTACCATCAATGTCGCATCTGGGTGGTTATGGGTAATCGATTGCGCAATATTTTGTAGTAGCATTGTTTTACCCGCTTTAGGCGGTGCTACTAATAAACCACGTTGACCACGGCCAATTGGAGAGGCTAAATCAAGTACTCGAGCAGTGATATCTTCGGTGCTACCATTACCGCGTTCCATACGTAAACGTTCGTTTGCATGTAGCGGGGTAAGGTTTTCAAAAAGAATTTTCGTGCGAGAGTTTTCAGGTTTATCAAAATTTACTTCGTTTACTTTTAGTAATGCAAAGTAACGTTCACCGTCTTTAGGTGGACGTATGAGACCCATTATAGAATCACCAGTACGCATACTAAAACGACGAATTTGGCTAGGTGATATATAAATGTCATCAGGACCAGCAAGGTAAGAGGCTTCTGATGATCTTAAGAAACCAAAACCATCCTGTAAGATTTCTAATACACCACCGCCAAAAATGTTCTCTCCACTTTTGGCGTGGGCTTTAAGGATAGCAAAGATAATATCTTGCTTTCTTAAGCGGGCTACGTTTTCGAGCCCCATGGACTCAGCTAAGTCTACAAGTTCTTTGATCGACTTGTCTTTTAATTCGCGTAAATGCATATTGGTGGGTTCTTTATTACAGTTATCATGCTCATATAATCGATATTGATTAGTGAGAGAGGTTTGTTGGTAAACTAAGGATTAGTTGGCTTTATAAACTAGCAGGTCATTCGCTAGGCGTCCAGTCTTTATACAAAAAAAATTAAAAAAAAGGGCAGTTGCCCTTTTTTTAGGCATATTTTTAGATGTTGTTTTCTAAAAACTCAACAAGTTGAGTTTTAGAAAGTGCACCCACTTTAGTTGCCGCAACTTGGCCTTCTTTGAAAAGAAGTAACGTAGGGATACCACGAATACCAAATTTAGGTGGTGTGCCCGCATTTTGGTCGATGTTTAATTTACCGATTACAACACGGCCATCAAACTCTTCTGCCACTTCATTAAGAATTGGCGCGATCATTTTACACGGTCCACACCATTCTGCCCAAAAATCAACTAATACAGGCTTGTCTGATTGTAAAACGTCAGCTTCAAAGCCATCGTCAGTTAATTGAATAATTTTCTCGCTCATTGCGCTCTCCGATAAGTTAGGCGAATTATTTAATGCGTATTTAAACACTCTTGTTTCTTATTGCAAGTTTAAACGTTATGCTTAAACGCTATGACTAAGACACATTTGACCGATAAAAAGTTTTCAGACTTTGCTATTGCACCGGAAGTGGTTGCCGGGTTAACCGAAAGTGGGTTTGAATATTGCACACCCATACAAGCTAAATGCCTACCTTTTATTTGTGATGGCCGCGACATTGCGGGTCAAGCACAAACAGGTACAGGCAAAACGTTGGCGTTTTTAACTGCCACCTGCCATCGGTTATTACAATCTAGCAAAGCACCTAGTAAACATCCAAGAGCCCTGATCATGGCCCCTACTCGGGAGCTTGCGATTCAGATCCACAAAGATGCAAAAATTTTAGCGCCACACTGTAATCTTAACTTAGGTTTAGTATATGGTGGCGAAGATTACGAAAAACAACGTGCACAATTAGAAAAAGGCGTTGATATTTTAATTGGCACCACAGGGCGCTTAATCGATTTATATAAACAAGGGTGTTACACCCTCAATGAAATCGAAGTAGTGGTACTTGATGAAGCCGATCGTATGTTTGATTTGGGTTTCATAAAAGACATTCGCTATATGTTCCGCCGTATGCCGGATACATCACAACGCCTTAATTTATTATTTTCAGCAACGTTATCGTATCGCGTACAAGAACTGGCGTTTGAGCACATGACAAACCCAGAGCATGTACAAATTGAACCTGATGTGAAAACTGGCAAGCGCATTGTTGAAGAGTTATTTCATCCTTCTCAAGAAGATAAAGTTAAGCTGTTATTAACTTTGATTGAAGAAGAATGGCCTGAGAAAGCCATTGTGTTTGCAAATACTAAACATAGCTGTGAAACGGTTTATGCATGGTTAAAGTCTGATGGACACCGGGTGGGAATGCTCACTGGTGACGTAAATCAGAAAAAACGCCAATCAATTTTAGCGCAATTCTCTAAAGGTGATTTAGACTTCCTTGTGGCAACAGATGTTGCTGCTCGTGGCTTACATATCCCTGAAGTGAGTCATGTATTTAACTTCGACTTACCAGATGATTGTGAAGATTATGTTCATCGTATTGGCCGTACAGCACGCGCTGGGGCATCAGGTAAGGCAATTAGTTTTGCATGTGAGCAGTACGCATATAATCTTCATGAAATTGAAGAATACATAGAGCACAGCATTCCTTTATCACATTATGATAAAAGTGCATTGCTTGATGATTTAACTAAGCCTACTATTCAAAGAAAGCGTAATTATTCAACAGGCCCACGTAGTCGTAGTAACAACAGCGGACGTAGACCAAACAATAGTTACCAAAAAGCACGGTCGTAATTGCGACCGTCGTTATAGTCGTAGTAGTAACTAGAGGTTTTTGAACGGTGGGGCAACTTAAACCGCAAAAAAATGTTTATGCAGTAATTGATTTAGGATCTAACAGTTTTCACATGTTGATCGCTAAGTCAATTGCTGGCGGCTTACAAACAATAGGCCGAGTTAAACGCAAAGTCAGATTAGCCGCAGGGCTAAATGATGATAATTTACTGAGCACAGAAGCAATGCAACGAGGCTGGGAATGTCTCGCACTATTTGCAGAGCGTCTTCAAGATATCCCTAAAAACAACATTACTATTGTTGCCACCGCTACTTTGCGCTTAGCAACGAATGCTGATGAATTTAAAATCAAAGCCGAGCAAATCCTTGCGCATAAAATTAATGTCATTAGTGGTGAGCTAGAAGCGCGCACTATTTATAAAGGCGTTGCGCATACATCTTCATGTAGTGGTCGCCAACTAGTAATAGATATTGGCGGTGCCAGTACTGAGGTAGTTATAGGTAAGGGATTCGACGCACTACATTATAAAAGCCTAAACATGGGCTGTGTTACCTACCTAGAACGTTACTTTAAAGACTGTAAACTCAATGACGCTAATTTCAATGCTGCTATTAAAGCCGCACGAGTAGTTATTGATGATATAGCGCCAAGTTATAAAGTGGCGGGTTGGGAGATTGCATCAGGTGCATCGGGTACTGTACAAGCTATCCAAGAAATTATGGTGGCACAATCACTCGATGAAACACTGAGTTTAGATAAACTCAATAAAATTAAAAAGCAATCGATCGCCTATGAGACCATCGCTGAGCTCGATTTACCTGGGCTTAGTGAAGAAAGACGTTTAGTTTTTGTGTCAGGGCTCGCTATTTTAATTGCTTTATTCGAAGCGCTTGAAATTGATAAAATGGGATTAGCAGGAGGCGCACTTCGTGAAGGTGTGCTTTATAGCATGGTCCCTGAGTTTCATAATCATGATATTCGAAAGCGCACTGTTGATGGCCTGATGAGCCGTTATCATGTCGATCAAAAACAAGCGAACCGAGTTGCAGAACTCGCCAGTCACCTCGCAGCTCAAGTCAGCGAGCAGTGGCCACTATTCAACAATAGTGGCCTGCCTTTACTAAAAGCGATTGCGCAATTGCATGAGATTGGTTTGTTAATTGAGTATAAGCAATATCAAAAGCACACCGCTTATATTTTAGAAAACACCGATATGCCAGGCTTTTCACAATCGGAGCATAAAATTATTGCGGCTGTAGCGAATGCACATCGTTCAGATCTGCAAAAGAATGTTTTTGAGTATTTAGGCTGCCATGCTCAGCTTACTCAGTATGTAACACGGTTGCTTAGGATCGCAGTGATCTTATCAATGCGTCGCCAAGATGATGTATTACCAAAATTAGTATTAACTGTTAATAATGACGCTCTAACACTAATATTTGAAAATGATTGGCTAAAAGCGCACCCGCTAATGGCAAGTGAGCTCCAACAAGAGTCTAAACAGCAAGCAAAAGCTGGTTGGAAGTTTATTGTTAAGTAACAAAAGGGCTGTAAAAGCCCTTTTATTGTATTAAAAACCACCTTTATGCACTAAATTTGTTCGAACAGTCAATTAAATCAAAAAAGATCAAAAAAAGTGTTGATCTGTTTTTGGATCTCCCTATAATGCGACCCCACTGAGACGGGAAACGCCAACGCATAGCGAAGCACGAACAACTCAGAGAGTTAAATAAAACTTCGGTTTTAAATA
>NZ_VXCS01000059.1:0-2970 GCF_052850545.1 Pseudoalteromonas sp. 1181_04 | reverse complement strand
AAGACCCGTTTGGGTTGTATGGTTAAGTGACTAAGCGTACACGGTGGATGCCTTGGCAGTTGGAGGCGATGAAGGACGTATTAACTTGCGATAAGCCTAGTCAAGCTAGTAAAAAGCACTTGAGACTAGGATTTCCGAATGGGGAAACCCACCTGCTTGCAGGTATCGTTAACTGAATACATAGGTTAACGAGGCGAACGCGGAGAACTGAAACATCTAAGTACCCGTAGGAAAAGAAATCAACCGAGATTCCGAAAGTAGCGGCGAGCGAAATCGGAACAGCCCTTAAGCTTAATTGGTGTTAATGGAAGGCTCTGGAAAGTGCCACGATACAGGGTGATAGTCCCGTACATGAAAATCCCTTTTAAGTGAAATCGAGTAGGTCGGAGCACGTGAAACTTTGACTGAATATAGGTGGACCATCATCTAAGGCTAAATACTCCCAACTGACCGATAGTGAACCAGTACCGTGAGGGAAAGGCGAAAAGAACCCCTGTGAGGGGAGTGAAATAGAACCTGAAACCGTGTACGTACAAGCAGTAGGAGCCCACTTGTTGGGTGACTGCGTACCTTTTGTATAATGGGTCAGCGACTTATATTTTGTAGCGAGGTTAACCGAATAGGGTAGCCGTAGGGAAACCGAGTCTTAACTGGGCGAATAGTTGCAAGGTATAGACCCGAAACCCGGTGATCTAGCCATGGGCAGGTTGAAGGTTGAGTAACATCAACTGGAGGACCGAACCCACTAACGTTGAAAAGTTAGGGGATGACCTGTGGCTAGGAGTGAAAGGCTAATCAAACCGGGAGATAGCTGGTTCTCCCCGAAATCTATTTAGGTAGAGCCTCGGACGAATACTTACGGGGGTAGAGCACTGTTAAGGCTAGGGGGTCATCCCGACTTACCAACCCTTTGCAAACTCCGAATACCGTAAAGTAATATCCGGGAGACACACGGCGGGTGCTAACGTCCGTCGTGAAGAGGGAAACAACCCAGACCGCCAGCTAAGGTCCCAAAGTCATAGTTAAGTGGGAAACGATGTGGAAAGGCCCAGACAGCCAGGAGGTTGGCTTAGAAGCAGCCATCCTTTAAAGAAAGCGTAATAGCTCACTGGTCGAGTCGGTCTGCGCGGAAGATGTAACGGGGCTAAACTATGCACCGAAGCTGCGGATTCAGAATTTATTCTGAGTGGTAGGGGAGCGTTCTGTAAGCGGTTGAAGGTGTACCGGGAGGTATGCTGGACGTATCAGAAGTGCGAATGCTGACATGAGTAACGATAATGCGGGTGAAAAACCCGCACGCCGGAAGACCAAGGGTTCCTATCCCATGTTAATCAGGGTAGGGTAAGTCGACCCCTAAGGCGAGGCCGAAAGGCGTAGTCGATGGGAAACGGATTAATATTTCCGTACTTGGTATAATTGCGATGGGGGGACGGAGCAGGCTAAGCAAGCATGGCGTTGGTAGTCCATGTGAAAGTGAGTAGGCTAGCGACTTAGGTAAATCCGGGTTGCTGTTAGGCTGAGACACGAGACGAGTCACTAAGGTGATGAAGTTGCTGATGCCATACTTCCAGGAAAAGCCTCTAAGCTTCAGATTATACCGAATCGTACCCCAAACCGACACAGGTGGTCAGGTAGAGAATACTAAGGCGCTTGAGAGAACTCGGGTGAAGGAACTAGGCAAAATCGTACCGTAACTTCGGGAGAAGGTACGCTCCGATTGGTGATGAGACTTGCTCTCTAAGCTGATTGGAGCCGCAGTGACCAGGTGGCTGGGACTGTTTATTAAAAACACAGCACTGTGCAAAATCGCAAGATGACGTATACGGTGTGACACCTGCCCGGTGCCGGAAGGTTAATTGATGGGGTTATCTTCGGAGAAGCTCTTGATCGAAGCCCCGGTAAACGGCGGCCGTAACTATAACGGTCCTAAGGTAGCGAAATTCCTTGTCGGGTAAGTTCCGACCTGCACGAATGGTGTAACCATGGCCACGCTGTCTCCACCCGAGACTCAGTGAAATTGAAATCGCAGTGAAGATGCTGTGTACCCGCGGCTAGACGGAAAGACCCCGTGAACCTTTACTACAGCTTGGCACTGAACATTGAACCTACATGTGTAGGATAGGTGGGAGACTTAGAAGCAGAGACGCTAGTTTTTGTGGAGTCGTCCTTGAAATACCACCCTTGTAGTTTTGATGTTCTAACGTTGGCCCCTGAATCGGGGTTACGGACAGTGCCTGGTGGGTAGTTTGACTGGGGCGGTCTCCTCCCAAAGAGTAACGGAGGAGCACGAAGGTTGGCTAAGTACGGTCGGACATCGTACGGTTAGTGTAATGGTAGAAGCCAGCTTAACTGCGAGACAGACACGTCGAGCAGGTACGAAAGTAGGTCATAGTGATCCGGTGGTTCTGAATGGAAGGGCCATCGCTCAACGGATAAAAGGTACTCCGGGGATAACAGGCTGATACCGCCCAAGAGTTCATATCGACGGCGGTGTTTGGCACCTCGATGTCGGCTCATCACATCCTGGGGCTGAAGTCGGTCCCAAGGGTATGGCTGTTCGCCATTTAAAGTGGTACGCGAGCTGGGTTTAGAACGTCGTGAGACAGTTCGGTCCCTATCTGCCGTGGGCGTTTGAGAATTGAGAGGGGTTGCTCCTAGTACGAGAGGACCGGAGTGAACGAACCGCTGGTGTTCGGGTTGTCATGCCAATGGCATTGCCCGGTAGCTACGTTCGGAACTGATAAGCGCTGAAAGCATCTAAGCGCGAAGCAGGCCTCGAGATGAGTTCTCACTAGAGCTATAAGCTCTCTGAAGGGCCGTTGAAGACTACAACGTTGATAGGCAAGATGTGGAAGCATAGTGATATGTTAAGCTAACTTGTACTAATTACCCGTGAGGCTTAACCATACAACGCCAAACGCGTTTTATGTGATAGTTGATAGCGCAAGAAGTTAATAGACTAAAGTAGAT
>NZ_VXCS01000058.1:0-3607 GCF_052850545.1 Pseudoalteromonas sp. 1181_04 | reverse complement strand
ACAGGCTGAACAGTTGCATCATTATTAGGTTGTTTAAAAAAAACACGATATTAGACAAAGTGACGGCCTAGCTTTGCCTAAAATTGCTTTCCAAGCAACTCAACTCTAAGTTCTGTAACTAACACTAACAGTGTGCAAAAAAATAATGATACGGTTACCCACGACGGGAGAGGTGCTAAATCTTCTGACCAAAATATATGCCTGTCCTTTTTATTTTGTCAAGATTACTCTCGCAATGCAAAATTATAAACATACTGGGCTGTTAAAATATGTTCCTAAGAAATCTACTCATTGGACTAACAATAGTGTTCGCTTGGTTGCCAACTACCTTTCTAATGATTATTGGTGGACTTTATTTCCTAACAAGTATTGTAACTATTTTCTTTGTACCACTTAGTCTTACTTTGCAATGGTTGTTACCACTGGTTGGGGGGATTTTGGGGTATTTAGCTCTAACTTCTTTAAGTTGGGGGTTGAATATAGCACTAAAAAAAAGATTAATATTTCTAATTTTAGGCGTAGTTTCTTTGCTCTATGTGTATTGGTTGAGCTGCAATTATCAAGGAGAAATTGTTAGCTTAAGTTTAAGCTGGTATAAATTATTTATAATTGGAGGTCCGCTATTTTTTAGTGTTATCCATATCCTCCTTCACCTTTTATGGTTGAAAAAATCAGCATAATTTTTTCTGGTATGTATGTTTTAGTACAAGCACAATAAACTCTAAACGTAACACCAATTCATAAAACGTGCAGATACCATTGCGTTAAGTAATCATGATTGGTGTCAATAAATATTCTAATATTTATATGTTTGAAATACTATTTTGGGGAAGGGAGTTATGAAAATTTTATTAAAACAAAACAAGTTAGCTAGTGTTAAGCTGTTTCATAGTTTTGTCACTAGAACGTTATTTTGTGGCATGTTTGCTTACTATCTTGTTGAAATCTCAAAAGCCGCATTTTTAACGCAACTTGGATATATCGCCTTGTTTTGTGCATTATCCTTGATAAGTGAATACTTTATGTCAAAGCCAAAAAAGTCAGTGGCCGTTGCGATTGATGGCGATGTTTTGATTGTATTGGGTGCACGTATAAGTATTACCGAGATCAGTGAAATTTTATATGTACAAACGAAAAGGTTTGAACATACAGTAAGGTTTCGTTTTAAAAATCAGACCTATCAAGATTTTGAATTAGCTTCTCCTGACTTAATTGAAGATCTACGCTTTTACAATTTTCTAGTTGAAAATCAATTACCAGTTAAGATGCTAGATAGTTGTGAGCGTGTTACTTAGTATCTCAACATAACAAATTGTTCAAGAGTTATTCTGCACGTGTTGCATTTTTACTATGCGTTGGGTTTAGTGGTTAAGGTGGTATGCAGACGCTTTGGTATTGCATGCCTCACACCTTAACAAGGTGTTGAGGCTGTAGAATTACTATTTTCTAAGAATAACAGCTTGTTTTATGGGTTCCATAATGCATTACCTAATGCTTTAAAAACGCTTAGAGTTAATTCAGAAGCTCGATTTTTTAATTGAATTTGGCTGTAGGAGTTACTCTACAGCCTTGTTTGGCATTCAAGGGGGAGTATGATTAAATTTAAAGTAGTTAGCATAATTACAGCAGCTATTGCATTCACTTTGTGTTTGGTTCTTATACTTATTCCGGAAGTATTATTTATGTTGTTTAATATTGATGAAAATAACTCTGCTTTCTTTATCGGTAGAAGGGCTGCAATGTTATTTCTCGGAATATCTGTGTTTAGTTGGTTTGGCCGAAATGCTGAGCATTCAGAATCTAGGCAGGCTATATGTTTGAGTCTTTCCGTTTCTATGTTTGCATTGGCTTTTCTTGGTAGTGTTGAATATTTACGTGGATTTGCTGGTATAGGTATTTTACTGGCAGTTATTACGGAGGCTAGTATTGCCTTGCTGTATTATAAAATATGGTTAAGTTGTAATAATGTCTAACAAGGTCTTAAACATAAATTTAGAATCCGAGTTGGACTTTCAAAAAACAGAGATTACTCATGGTTAACGTATATTTATTTACAGATGATTATGACCGACTATTTAATTTTTATCATAAGACTTTAAAATTTAAGGAGCTGGACTGTGTTCTAACCTTTCCTGAAAATGATAATGCCGGAATATGGCTATTAAATTCACACGGAAATCCTACCGGATTGAGCTATTTCGGCTATGAAGTAAAAACTAACTTTTTATCCTATTGCGATAGCCTTATTTCACTTGGCGTAAAATTTGAAATGGTTTGGAGTCAGCCAAGTGGATATGTAGCAAGGTTCTTTGATTCTGATGGAAATACGATTCAAATTACATCTGAATGCTTTGATGATACTAATGAGGTAGACACTAGTAAGTGGGTTTTCTTTAATACTATCAAATAATTGCATAAAATCGTAAATAAAAAAATGAGTTCTTAGCTCCATAAAAATCCTTAATTACTATAATGACGAACCAAGGAGAAACTAGTAAAAAATTGAATCAAAAGATTAATTTGATTATGGTTGCTCAGCAGTAAAATAAATTTAAACGAGTCATTTTTTAGGCTTGTTAGTTTCATTTATGTAGCCTTCACTTTTTAACTAGGTGGGGAAACTACTTTTTATGAGCTGTATTTATCTAAAATTTCTTCATAAATAATAGGGTTAATGGGATGTCAATGTACTCTCAAGAGTTTAAAACTGAGCTTAAAAAGTGTAATATTTTTAAAATTAAAAGTCCCAAAGGTGGGCACTATAACGACCGTTTTGAACTTAATGCTATTATTGAAGCAGAAAATGAAGCTCAGTTGTTAAATTATTTAGAACGTTTAGGCGTTTGTCATACAGTCCATAATGAAGAACCTAAACAATGGTGCCCACCGCCAATAGTATTAAATGGCACAAAAAAATGGATTGAATATACTGCCCAATGTGAATGTTTTGGCTATAAAACGTGTGTGCATATAGGAACTACCAACCTTACAATTGAGTTTAATTTTAATTCCGACAATCTCTATGAAGTATCAATTAATGATTTAAAAAGAGCTGTAGAATTTGAAAAGACATTAAAATTAAATGGCTTTGTCTCTTAAGGTAACCAAGCTTATCGATTAACGTTAAGTTACAAGAAAGAGGTCATCTTCTTAAAACTAACAACGTATACGGATTGTTCTTTCGCCATAGGAATTACTAATATTTCAGGTCGCGTCGGCGGAAAAATTATAAATTAACAAACCCATCTACTTCTATTTGTTTGTTGGGTCTAAAATGGTTTTCGTATTGAAGGTGTAAAATGCCTAGGCTAACTAATAAAATGCTTGATGAAATGCAGGAAAATGTAGTGGATTTTGAACTGATTTTTGGTATTGATAATCCCAATTACTTGCCATACTGGACTGCTTATATGAGAAATGACGAGCGCAGACAGTTCTTATTAAATGAAGGCTCAACATTTTTAGATTTTAATAAGGAAATGCTCGAACATGATTTTGATTGGTTGCAATGGGAAGCAACCACTGTAAGCGTCTAGCAAAATGCACCTGCCAGTAACTCGTCAAACCGATTAAACTATTTCTTAATTTCAATTAGGAGATAGCCATG
>NZ_VXCS01000057.1:0-4059 GCF_052850545.1 Pseudoalteromonas sp. 1181_04 | reverse complement strand
ACTCGTCCTGCTTTATAGCAATATATATTTTTCCACTACTGTTAACTAAGTCTCGTAAATATGCTTTTTCATTTATTTGTTTAGCTCTACCATTTGAATAAAACTGTCCACTAAATGGGCGTTTATTCCAATAATACAAAGGGGCTTCTTTAAACGATTTTTGATGTAATTCGAGTAGCTTATGTTCGCTTTTGTGCTCCCATGCACCCTTTAGCAGTGCACTTAACATAGCTATTAAGGTTAAAACCGTAAATAAAGCCAAGTAATTGCATAGCTTAGTAAATTTTATGTTTAAGGCTATCAGTATAGCTAATGCACTAAAACCAGGTAGCACATAGATTGGCAACACATTACCAGCTAAAGTAAATAGTAATAGTGGCGAAATCACCCAACAAATAAGGTACTTATTTATATTTGGCTGGTCGGGTTCTTTTCTAAGTGCTTTTTTAATATTTTCTTTTTTGAATAGTAGTCCTAAAGCTAAAAATGACCAAGGGCTTGCGCACAGTAACCAATAAAACCAAATTGTACCTCTAGGTTTAACGTGCGCTGTGCCATAAAGATCGCCTTCCCATCCAGATACAAGGAATCGCTGAATATGTTCACCAACTATAAAATATTCTAAAAAGCCCGGAGTACGTATTTCGGCTAGAATGTACCAAGGTAAAGTTAGACCTAAAAAAACGAACATCCCACTTACCCAAGGCAAGCGTCTTATAGCTACTTTAAAGCAGCCTTGCCAAGCGCTCCAAACAACGAGTGAAATCCCTATAAGCACGACAGCAACAGGTCCTTTAATTAGCATACCGAGCGCTAAAGAGACAAAAAATAAATAGCCATAAAGTTGGTTTTTTTGAGCATAGCATTGCCAATAGCTAAACATTGCAAGGGTATAAGCAAGAAGCAAAGCACTATCCGTCATAACCATGCCAATAGCAACGATAAACCCTAAGCTAGAAACTAGCACCAATATAGATAAAACACTTTTACTTAAATTCGTCAGGGATAATGTGAATCGAAAGACCAAGTAACAGGTTAATAAACCACACAATAAGTGAGGTAAACGAGCAGTAAACTCATTTATACCTAAAAAATTAAAACTAATGGCACTCAGCCAGGTTTGAATTGGAGGTTTCCCCCAAAATGGCACGTCGTAATCAAACTGAGGGGTAACCCAGTTACGAGTTTCTACCATGATACGAGCCATTTCCCCATACCTAGCCTCAGTTGTATCGTAGAGAGGGAAAAGTCCTAGTGAGACAAGCCTTATAGCGATCAAGGAAATAATAATTGCTAAAGCCCAATATACTGTAGAATTTATTTTATCAGCCATGTTTTTTCACCATGCCGTTCTGACTCTTTTGGCTTTGTTTATCCATTATTAAATATATAGGACGCCCTTTGGTCTCAGCATAAATACGTCCAATATACTCACCTAAGACGCCTATAGCTATCAGTTGAACTCCCCCTAAGAATAACTGGGTCAACATTATCGAAGGGTAACCCGCAACGGTTTCTCCAAAGAATAGAGTCTTGGCAACAACCCATAAGCCATAAAAAAATGCGGATGTAGATATTAAAGTGCCGACCCAGGTCGATATTTGTAAAGGCTTTACACTAAAAGCTGTAATGCCAGATAGGCCTAACTTTACCAGCTGAAAGAAAGACCACTTTGTCTCTCCTGCAACGCGTTCAGGACGCTCAAAACTAATTGTTGTTTGCTTATATCCTGGCCATGAAAGAATTCCTTTCATATAGCGGCTTCTTTCTGATAATTTCTTTATATCATCAACAACTCTTCTACTTAATAGCCTAAAATCACCTACGTCCTTTTGTAATGGAACCTCAGATAAATGGTCAAGTAACCTGTAATAAATGTGAGCGCTCCAACGTTTTAAGCGTGACTCACCTAAGCGGGATGACCGTTTCATATTTACAACATCAAAACCTTGTTTCCATGCATTTAGCATTTTAGGAATAAGTTCAGGTGGATCTTGTAAATCAGCATCCAATAAAATAATAGCTTCACCTCTAGCATTATCTATACCAGCGGTCATCGCGGCTTCTTTACCAAAGTTACGACTTAAGTTAATGCATTCAATATCGGCATAATGATTGGTTAAATTTGACATTGCATTCCAGCTATCGTCAGTACTTCCATCATTAATATAAATGACTTCCACATGCTCGTTTAATAACAAGCTTAGAGCTTTCGATAGGTGGTGATTAAAGATAGGCAGCATTTCTTGCTCGTTATAAACAGGCACTATGATGCTCAGCGTTATATCTTCATTAACAGACTTAGGGTGTTCGACCAGTTTCATTAAGCTCTCCAATAATTTTACAAAGCAAGCTTAAAACAACCTGAGTCTATAAAAAGTCAATGCATCAAGACAATTTATAGACATCTTCTAATTAATAATGGCTCTACGATTAATTATTTAATGCTTAATAATGCAGCAACTAAAAAAATTTTGTTTTGTAGGAGGTGCAGGGTTCATTGTTGATAGTTTTATTTTTTTTATTTTAGTAAATCATATCGATTCAATTATAACCGCACGCGCAATAGCATTTTGGCTAGCAGCTAGCACAACATGGTTAGGTAATAGAGTTTACACCTTCAATAACCAGGCTTATGAAAGCGCTGTAAAACAATGGAGTAAGCACATGTTCGCAGCTCATTTATCTGGCGTAATCAATTTAATAGTTTTTTGGATAGCCAAAGAGCTTTTCTTAATTCACTTCGCTTTTTGCTTAGGAATTATGGCCGGTTTGGTAAGTAACTACCTTTTAGCTAATAGGTTTGTATTTACTAAAAATTCTAACGAAAGAAAAAACAACTTCCTTCTCAATAAAATTAGGGACTAGAAATGCAAGTCAATAAAGTGAAAATAATCACTGTTCTTATTACTTTTAGCGTAGCAATTTGTGCATTAATTATTTTGGCAACACCTCCAAAACTGCCTTTATCATCCAGTAATAACAAAGCTTTAGTAGTCAATATATTAAAGGCTAAACCTCAAGAATTTACACCCAGTTATCAAGCTTATGGCCGAATAGAAACACCAAATATTCTAACTTTATTTGCACAAGTCGAAGGTGAAATTTTATTCCTTAATAATAATTTTGAAGTTGGTAGTCGAGTAAATAGGAGTGAAACTATTTATCATATTGATGATGAGGACTATAAAAACCAGCTACAAGCTCGATTGGGAGAGCTTAAAGTAGCAGAAGCTAACTTAAAGCTTGAGCTCGGTGAGCAACGCTTTTCGAAAAGTGAATACAAAAGGGTTAGACCTAAAAAAGACAGCCCTAATTTAAAACTACAAGAATCATTAATGTTGCGAAAGCCTCAATTAGAAATAGCTAAAGCTAATATTTTAATTGCAACAAGCAACCTAGAACTCGCAAAAAAAAATTTAGAACGTTGTAAATTTCAATCTAAAGAAAACTACGTCGTTTTAGAAAAGAGCGCTTACCAAGGCGACTTTGTTAAAAAGGGAGATAAGATTGGTACTTTTGCTCAACTCTCTGAGCTTAGGGTAAGCTTATCAATACCTCACGATGTTGCTTCAGTATTGTCTATTGGTCAGCGGTTTAAGGTTTAAGGTTTAAGGTTTAAGGTTTAAGGTTTAAGGTTTAAGGTTTAAGGTTTAAGGTTTATCGAGACGATAATACATTTTTTAATGCCCATATATCTCAAATACCTCCAACACAAGCGCTAACTAGCCAACTACAAAGTGTTTATCTAACTGTAGATAATGACAGTGGAACGCTGATGATAAATGAATTTGTGGCCGCAGAGCTAACTTTACCTACTTTTAAAAATGTACTTAAAGTTCCTTTATCTTCTATTGATGGCGACAAGATTTGGCTCGTCGATAAGAACAATCAATTGTTTTCGAAAAGGGTTAACGTAATTTGGAAAAATAAAGAGAGTATCATAATCAAAAATATTCTAGAGGAAGGGATGTCTATAGTAAAAAACAAAGTGTCTGGTGCTAAAAATGGATTGAAAGCTGATATTAGCAACGGAGAGCTGTAATGAAAAATAGTAAA
>NZ_VXCS01000056.1:0-4161 GCF_052850545.1 Pseudoalteromonas sp. 1181_04 | reverse complement strand
ACGTTAAGCGGCAAAAAATTGTTGGCTAAAATAAGTGAGGCACGAACGGAAAGCCAACTGTTTTTTGTCCGACTTTAAAGCCTTGATACTCATTGAGCCTCCTCCCCAGCATCGCGATTATTCGCTACGCTGAAAAGGCAACTAACCTTTATAGGAGAAAGCTCATTGAACTTTTACAATAACATGCATCCGTATTATTGTGGTATCGATTTACACGCGCGATTACTTTACGTCTGTATCATTGATAATACAGGACTTATCCTTGTTCACAAGAAAATTAAAGATGACCCTGAAGCGCTACTAAAACTACTTAAGCCGTATATCGGTGACATTGTGGTTGGCGTAGAGTGCATGCACTGTTGGTATTGGGTCGCTGATTTTTGCAAAGAACACACTATCGACTTTATTCTTGGTCATGCGCTATACATGAAGGCGATTCATGGCGGTAAAGCTAAAAACGATAAAATAGATTCACATAAAATTGCCAAACTCATCCGTGGTGGTAATTTCCCACTTGCTTATGTGTATGACAAAGATATGCGTGCTACACGCGACTTATTACGGCGCAGAACTAAAATCGTCCGTCATGGTGCTGATTTAAAAGCCCATGTCGCCAATACTGCCAGCCAGTACAATTTACCTGCCCATAATGTCAATTTAAAAAACGTCTGCGACAGAGAAAAAATGCGCTATTACTTTCCTGATCCCGTTGTACAACGCTCTATTAATTTAAACATGGCTATACTCGATTGCTATCATAAGGAGCTTAAACCTTTAGAGCATTACATTGAACAAATGGCTAAACAACACAACCCTGTTCACCTTAATATTTTGCAAACAATTAATGGTATAGGCCGCATTCTCGCACTCACTATCATTTACGAAATTGGTGACATCAATCGCTTTTCAAGCGTACAAAAATTCGCTTCATACAGTCGGTTGGTCAAATGCAAAGCGGAGTCTGCTGGCAAAACCTATGGCACCCAAGGTAATAAAATTGGCAATGCACATCTAAAATGGGCGTTCTCGGAAGCTGCCGTATTACTGCTGCGTCACAATCACAACGCCAACAAATACCTTGAAAAACTACAAAAGCGAATGAGCAAAGCCAAAGCACTGTCAGCGCTTGCGCATAAGCTTGGTCGCTGTGTTTATTTTATGCTTAAAAAAGAGACGGTATTCGATGAAGCAAAATTCTTAAAGAGTTAGTCACGGTACTGAGTGAGCTGAACATCTAACTGGATATAAGGCTGAGCATCAATCAATTGGGTGAGTTAATGACCAGTAAGGTTTAACCTGATTATATGCCTACAGACCTAAGCCACTTGCCTTGATTAGATGCTCAGTACGCGTGCATTAATACAATAAACAAAGTCGCTTACACCTGACTTGAGCCTGAAACTAACTGGATCACCATGATGAAACCAGCCGCCTTGAATAGTGCCATGATTAGGTTAACCGATGAATGTCTAGTGCCCCTACAAATCCATAAGGATATGGAAAAAAGTAGGCTGCGATGAGATCGCAATAAGAGAGCCTCTATATGTGTTTGCCGTAAGCAACTTGCTTAACAGCCGCATCGACAGACGAAGTAAACGAATTTGTTTATTGATTTAGAATTGACCGTCCATTTATAAAAACGGTCAAAAAGAATACTAGTGCCTATTGACAGAGTTTAGGCTCATATGTGTTAAGTATTCAAAGTTATGGACACTTAGACGCCCAAATAGCATTGGCGGCTAGAGTTAGTTTGCATTGATCTTCTGCTTTAAAGACACCAGGGATTTCCCTACCACAAAATCGCTCATATTTTATGGCAGTATCTGAATGGTAATATAAACGGCAAGATGAAGATTCAGACGATTTTCTAACAGCGACCGAAGCGATGCAGTCTGCATCAGCTGCACAGAGGTCCTGGCACCCGCCATTAACTGATTCAAATATAGACATAGTTCCTGATTTAGCGATATATCCGCCCTCTAGCTCCCACCACCCTTCCTTAACGGTAACGCCATCTGAGTTTACGAAGTCTCGTAGGCTTATGCTGAGTAATCCATTGCTTGGGCTATCGCCACAGCTTAGAAGTCTATTGCCCGTACCATCGTCAAAAAAGTTTGTAGATATCATTCTTGTCAATGTACCGGTGGGGACTGTATGAGTACTGGATGGGCAGCCTACTGGATATATATTGTTTGCCGCTAAGGCCTCACACATATGCTGATGATTCAGTTCTACTGTCTGGTTTTGTTCAGGAGTAGCGGCGACAGCGCAATCATAGGCATTCCACAGACCATCTTTATTGATATCTTCATCGAGATCATTGACTCGGTCACCATTTAGATCCCAGCAATTAATGCCAGCAACTCCGATTACACCTTGAGGCCCTGTAGCTCCTGTTTCCCCTGTAGCTCCTGTTTCCCCTGTAGCTCCTGTTTCCCCTGTAGCTCCTGTTTCCCCTGTAGCTCCTGTTTCCCCTGTAGTTCCAGTATTTCCGTTATCACCTTCTAAAGGACACCCAGAAAGTAACGTTATCAAAGTTAGCGTTATAAATATTTTTGTTTTCATGAAAATTCCTTAGTTAGATAGTTAGATAGTTAGATAGTTAGATAGTTAGTTAGATAGTTAGATAGTTAGATAGAATTATAGCAGAACGAAACTTAACTATTTGATATGTTGCAGATAGCACATCTAGAAGAAGCTGCTGACGCAAATATTGAAGATAAATGGTTGGTAGATATTACTAAAGACATTAGTAAATTATGTCACTTTGACTTTACTCCTTACCACAAAGTGGTTATTTGGCATGGAGATAATGCGCCTGAACAGTCGTTACTTTACTTGTGTTGCCATATAATTGATGAGCATAAACTCTATCATATCAGTATTAACGACTATGACCTCTCCACTCATATGCTACATGGAGTAGGTGCCTGTTCTCTTGAAATGTTAGACTTCCTGCATAATCAAGAAAAAAATATCAATCCCATAAATTGCATTCAATATGCACAGTTATGGCAAAAACTAGTTAAGCTATCGAAGCGACCTGACAGCTTATTGCGTATTTTTGAAAGCAACGAAGTTAAGTCTGTTGGTGAAGATTATTTTGATAAACAAATATTGAGGCAATGCCAAGAACAAGGCCAAGGAAACTTTGTATTAATGCTGGCAGTAGTTGGTCATGTTCTGGGGTTGAGCGAGCAACTTATTACAGACACTTTCATCATTGCTCGAGTCTACTATTTAATACAAGATACTCGTCTTGAGTATCAAGGGAATTTAGATAAGTCGCGTCAGTTAAAAATTCGAATCAAGAATTGATTATAGTAACCTACTAAACTCTAAGAGAATACCATGAAGACTTTACAACTCAACTCAATCATTTTATATCACTTTTACCGATCATAAGAATCAAGTCCAATTAACAGAGTTTACCGAGATAGACACTAGTAAAGATACAAAGCCTTACGTAAAAGGCGTCCTGTCAAACAATGAATATTATGCAGCATGGCTTGACTATACCAATATCACTGCGTTGAATATTTCAAATAATAAAAACATTTTTAAGTTTGTTGCGCCTTATACTTTAACCAATAGTAATCCTGATTCGGATAAAAACTCCAGTCTAGATTGCCACGATCTTCCTAGTAGCGCACTCTACCTAGGTGCTTTCGAGCTAGATTACCTTACTAATAACATCAACCAATATGGGCAACAGTTTTTAGGTAAGTATAGTACACTTACTGCAATAGATTATGATGGACAAAAGGCTGTTGATGTCACTATACGTCGGTATCCAACACAGGCTGACCAAGAGAGAAAAAACAACTCAAGTGCTCACAAGCTGATGCTTGATGTAGATGAAGGGTTGATCTTAGTTGATGATGCTATCGTAGAATAAGCGTTAATGGCTTTGATTATGGGTTAGCCTCCCTTTTACCTGTATAATGAGTGACGAAGCATAGAAAGTTACTGATAAAGCTAAACAGATAAAAGTCAGAGGTAAAAACAGACTTTCTTGAAGTACGCCTTCAGAATCAATGCTGCCATAAAACATGGTTTCCATCAGTCCAGAAAACACAGCAAAAGCTAGCAGAATTGAACCACCGATAAATAATTTAGATTTCATAAAAGCTCCTTTAGCTGATAAATTGAGGTCATAAG
>NZ_VXCS01000055.1:0-5640 GCF_052850545.1 Pseudoalteromonas sp. 1181_04 | reverse complement strand
AAAGCCTTGGTGACTCACCACAAGTATTACGGGATCTGTCTGTCTCGTTTAATAAGGTGGGTAATATTGAACAGCAACTCGGGGATTTACCCGCAGCCAAAGCCGCGTATGCGCAAAGCTTAGCAATTTGCCAACAATTGCAAACGAGCCTTGGTGACTCACCACAAGTATTACGGGACCTGTCTGTCTCGTTTGATAATGTGGGTAATATTGAGCAGCAACTCGGGGATTTACCCGCTGCCAAAGCCGCGTATGCGCAAAGCTTACAGCTCGACAGGCAACTTCAAACTAATTTGGGGGATACATTAACAGTGCTTAAAGATCTAACTATATCCTTAAAGAGGGTGGCTGAAATAGAAAAAAAATTAGGTAATTTAACTTCAGCCAAACACCTATACGCTCAATCGCATGAAATAGAAGCTAAATTAGAAACTTTATAATCACCGAGTTTAACTTATCACGTCGCTATAAAGAGCAATTTAAGGGACAGTTAAATTCAACTACAAGTCATTCTTAACTCACGCTATGTTAAGCTAACCTGATTTAGGTTAACCGCATTTATATTTTCGGAGTAGTTTAGTACGTGCCTTTAAATCGATTTATCCGCATTTTGCCATTAGTGTTAATTTTATCCGGTTGTGAAACCACACCCGAACAGCCATCTTCACAACCTGATATTAAAGCTAACCCGAATATTGTTGTTAAAGAACAAAACGAAAATATTGAGCAAATAGCTCCCTTAAGTCCTCAGAAACTCGATGATGTGTGGCAACGCATCCGAACGCAGCTTACATTTGCCAATTCTAGCCACCCAGATGTACAGCAACGTATTGCATGGTATTTATCGCACCCAAATTACATGGATGAAATTAGTCGCCGTGCTGAGCCTTATCTTTATTATATAGTCACAGAGGTTGAAAAGCGGAACTTACCCATAGAATTAGCATTAATGCCGCTAATTGAAAGTGACTTTGATGCCAGTGCCTATTCGCACAAGCATGCATCTGGACTTTGGCAATTAACGCCTGCCATTGCTAAATATTTTAAAGTGCAAATATCCTCTTGGTATGACGGACGTCAGGACGTAATAGACAGTACCCGAGCAGCGTTGGATTTTATGGAATATTTACACAGGCGCTTTGATGGTGATTGGTATCACGCTATAGCAGCCTATAACTTAGGTGAAGGCCGTGTACTTAGAGCGATCAGCAACAATAAAAAGCAAGGTAAACCAACTGACTTTTTCAGTTTAAAACTCCCTCAGCAAACCAGTCAGTATGTACCTAAACTACTTGCTGCGGCACAATTATTAAAAAGCCAAAAAATGGCGTTCCCTGCAATAGCAAATAAAGATGCAATTGCCAAAATAGCCATTTCTGGCTCAGTTATTTTAGATAATAAAGTCCAATGGCAACAGTTAGAGCCCTTAAACTACGGGGTCATTCGCTTTCCGGCGATTATTGATGCACCGCATCTCGTCGTTCCTGCTAGTGAGCAAAAGCAATTTGAGACTATGATTGCTGATCAAGATTCTAACGACTACAGCCAATGGCAACATTATACAGTTAAGCGTGGCGATAGTTTGAGCGTGATCGCTAAGCGCTACAAAGTAACTTTAAGCCAACTAAAAGCATTTAATAATTTGAAAAATAGTACCATACGTATTGGTCAAAAATTAGTGCTACCGCAGTTAGCCGATACGCAAATAGAGCATAAGGTTAAATCTGGCGAAAGCTTGTGGAAAATAGCCAACCATTACAAAGTCAGCATCACTAAGCTAAAACAATGGAACAGCCTTTCAAGCGATCGCTTAAAAGTAGGCGATAAGCTAACCGTATTTTTATCAGCAAGTTAATAACATGAACGCTGTATAATAAGCCTATCTTCAGCGGCTATATGCAATGCTAACTGTGTTAGGCCTGAATAATTAAAGGGCTGCAATCATGCAGCCCTTTGCAAACAGAGATTAATCATCAACTTGTGATTTAGTGTGGTACCAATTTACTGTGCGGGTCAGCATCATAATCAAACTCAGTACTGCAAACACCAGTAAACTGCCCATCAACAATGCGTAATCTTCTGCGCTTAATAGTCCGTAAAGTAAGCTGTATAAAAACAGAATAGCAATCAGAAACAACCCACCATGCTTAGTATTTTTCAACATTCCGGCCACATAAATACTCAGTAATAATGAAGAAGCTAATGCTGATAGTAAGTAAGCAAGGTTAAATCCTAGGTGCTCACCAAGTGATATCAACAATAAATAAAAAACGGCCAATGCTAAACCGACAAAGCCATATTGCACCGGATGAACAGGTTCGCTGCGAAGCACTTCGAGTAAAAAGAAGCTGGCAAATACCAATATCAGCACTAAAATTGCGTAGTTACTGGCACGATAGCTTTTTAAATAATGATCAACACCATCAACAAGATTAACTCCCATGCTACGTTGCTTAAATTGCTCGCACTGATTTTGAAAAACGCAATGTTGAAACAGCTCTTTTAAGTTGGTAGCAAAGTAATTTGTTTGCCAGTTGGCAGTAAAGCCTTGCTCTGAAATACTTGAGTCGATAGGTAAGTAATCGCCAACGAAACTTGGATGTGGCCAATCGGCTTGCATGCTAAGAATGGTTTCTTTGCCGATAGGAGCAATAGCTAGTTTACGCATTCCTTGTAGATTTAAATCAATTTGATAATCCAACGTCTGTTGCTCAAGTAAAGCACTAAAATCGAGCTCAATATTAACGCCTTCGGGTAATTGCGCCAGCTTAGTGCCAGGCTGCAACGCATATTCTTGGTTATTTATGCGCATTGTACTGCCCTGACCAATACCGCGAATATCTTTAATCGCCATCACCATATGCACCTGTTTTATCTTTTTACCGGCTAATTCATTTAAAGCCTCGGTATTAAATTGGCCTGCAAAGTGATTCTCGGAGCGATATAGTAACGCCTTATAAATACCTCGGTATTTTTCAAAAGAAGATAATTCACTGTTTATTGTTAATGTTTCAGGTAGCAATAACAGCGTTTTTAACTGTTCAGTGGTGTTGCCTTCCACGGTGTGAGTTTCTATAAATTGCACTTGAATAAACGGCCCAATGACTTGTTGCTCACCGCTGCTGCTTTTAGCAATATCAGCTTGCACTTGTTGCTGATGTTCTGCACGTTCATCAATTAGGTTTTGGATCATAAAGATAGGCACTAATAACAGTACAATTAGGCCTATGATGATCACCAACTTCGTTTCAATTTTTTGTTTCATTATTATCTTTACTCCCTATTTAATATAGGAACTAGAGTAATCGACAAAAGTGGATTTTAAATGGTGCTTATATGGAGTCTTTATGGAGTTGGTAAAAACAGCTTAACGGATACGCCCTGCGGGGTATTATGGATGTCTAATTTTCCTTTATGCAACTTAACCACTTGTTCTACAAAGTTAAGCCCAAGGCCGGTACTTTTTTGTCCATTACTTCTGGCAAGCGAATAAAAACGTTCGGTTACTCTCTTTAACGCATAATCAGGTATCTTCGGGCCAGTATTTTCGACATTAATACAAAGCTCTCCTGCGGTTTGTGTGACCGTAATATTGATTTTCCCCTGCTCACATACAAAATCCAACGCGTTTTCAAACAAATTATACAAGCCTTGCTGTATTAAAAATTGATCCCCTACAAAGGCAACTTTGTTATCGCATACAACTCTTAACTCTACTTGTTTGGTCATTAGCCTGCTGATACAAGAGGCTTTTATCTGCGCTAATAAAGCAGGTAAATCAATTAATTGCCGCTGTTCAAGTTCTGGGATTTGCTCAAGCTTTGTTAGAGCTAACAACTTATCAATCAATTGCTGCATGCGCGTAGCTTCGGTTTCAATATTCTGAGCAAACAACTGTTGTTTATCTATCGTGGTAGGGGTTTGTAATATTTCACTGGCTCCTTTGATTGCTGACAATGGACTTTTTAACTCATGCGTTAGAGTTTGCACATAGTTTTCTACGTAACGCTTACCATCAAGCTGACGACGCATATTTTCAAGGGCATCACTGAGTAAGCTATATTCATAAAAAACTCTAAAGGTGGGTTTACTGGTTTTTTCACCGCGCCCCATTTTATCAGCATAGTCTGCAAGCTTATATAACGCAGTATTTATACGCCACGCGATTAACGCACCAATGATAAGTGCGAGTACACTCATTAACGCTAACCAAGTTAATACCCGATACCTAGAAATATCAATAAATGGCTGTACAGAACGGTTCGCTTTAGCAACTGTGACACTGCCAATTATCTCATCGTTATACATGATTGGTGCAGCAACATGCATTACTGTTGATAGCGGATCATTAGGGTCTAATGCAGTTGAACGTGCCCCGTACTCACCACGTAAGGTGAGGTAAACGTCATTCCATTTAGAGAAATCATTACCAACATCCTGCTGCCATGAATCCAGCACTACAATCCCTTGTTGATCGGTTATATAAACTCGATGATTAACTGATTTTTTTTCAACACCCCAAATCGCAGCATCGGGATCACGCAAACCATAAAAGTTGATTTGCTTAGCAAAAGCGCTCTGTGCAATATCGCCGTTCGCCATTGGGTTGCTTGCTATTACAGCCAGCATGTTTGCCATATCGACCAGTGTTTCTTCACTCGCTTGGCGTACCGTTGGCTTGATCTCTCTCATAACTGTTGAGCTAACCAAGTAAGCGGTTAAAATCACTAATACAAAGTAGAGTAAAAACAGCCTCAGTCCAAGCGGGATCTTAGGCCATCTTTTAAGACGAGCAAATACCGTATTTGTTGGCTTAGGTAGATTCATAGTAATAACCAAAACCACGTTTAGTATGAATACATTCCGGAGCCGATACTGCGCGTAATTTATTGCGAATAGCCTTGATGTGACTATCTACATTACGAGCATAGATAGCATCTTGGTGATTTTGCGCCGACAACAATAATTGCTCACGGGAGAATACTTGGCGAGGATGGCTAATTAACTTATCCAGCAATTTAAATTCCAATGCTGTGAGAGCCAATGCTTGGTTTTGGAAATGATAATCAAAATTTTCGGCATAAAGGCCTGAGGCTTGTTCTGAAGAGATGGATACTTTACTCGCAGCTTCGCTATGTCTAATTCTAAGTTTAACCCTTGCAAGCACTTCTCGCGGGCTAAATGGCTTAGTAACATAATCATCGGCGCCTATTTCTAATCCCACAACACGATCAATTTCATCATTTCGGGCGGTAAGAAAAATAATTGGAACCGCTGAGAACTCTCTTATCTGTTTGCACAACTCAAAACCATTGGCATCAGGCAAACCAACATCCAAAATCACCAAGGCAGGCATATTGTTTTTAATATATTCAAGCCCCTCACCCGCTGTAGCAAACCACTGCACAGCAAAGCCATCTATTTCTAGAGTATGGATCAGTGTATCAGCGATCGCTTTCTCATCTTCAATGATCACAACCTGCGCAGTTGTCATGCAATTAATTCCTTTACTACAGCAAATTAGCAATGTTTATAGTTACAGTAACTATAAAGGCAGTCAATAGTTAGGTTTACGAGTTTATATTTTCTTATGGGGAGCGCGAGTTTTTTAAGATTAAAAAGTGGCAGTACACGCATGTC
>NZ_VXCS01000054.1:0-5928 GCF_052850545.1 Pseudoalteromonas sp. 1181_04 | reverse complement strand
GGTTCTAGGTTCTAGGTTCTAGGTTCTAGGTTCTAGGTTCTAGGTTCTAGGTTCTAGGTTCTACAAAGTTTATATAGCTCGATTCTAGTCAAGCTATTCCTAGTGCCTATATCTTCCTAGCCCCTCAATTAACTTCAATACCCGACTGTTTTAGTCAAGTACTGTGTTCATTGTAATTACCTGAGTAATTTAGTCAAGTATTAGCGGCAAATAGTCTTATAACTTTCGCTTATTTAGTAGACTTATTTATTGAGGTTAAAATACCGCGCAAGATATTTAGCTCTGCGTCTTCTGGGCGTGCACGGTTAAATAAACGACGTAGCTTAGTCATTACCATGCCCGGATGCTGCTTAATAATAAAGCCTGTTTCCAGTAAGGTTTGTTCTAAGTGTTCGTAAAATAACTCGGTTTGTTTTGAGCTTGGATACACAGCATCATCTACTGGCGTGGCTTTTGGTTGTTGATTTAAAAACGCCATACGCGTTTCGTAACATAAGGTCTGCACAGCCATTGCTAAATTAAGCGAGCTATATTCAGGATTAGCCGGAATACACACATGATAGTTGCACAGTTGCAGTTCTTCATTACTTAAACCACTGTTTTCGCGGCCAAAAACTAATGCTACAGGACCAGTAACAGCTTCGGCAACTAGCTTCTCACCACATTCACGTGGTTCCACCATAGGCCACGATAAAGTACGTGAACGGGCGCTAGTACCAATAGTTAGAGCACAACCTGCAATCGCTTCAGCAACTGTGTCAACTATCACCGCATTACCTAGCACATCAGTTGCACCAGCCGCTAATGCGCTAGCGTGGCTATCAACTTCACACGCTGGATCAACTAAATACAGTTTTGATAAGCCCATGGTTTTCATCGCGCGCGCCGCTGAGCCGATGTTACCTGAATGCGAGGTGTTTACTAAAACAATGCGGATGTCATCTAAGATCATTACTGTTTAACTCATACCAAAAAATTGCGCGAATTATAACATAGAGAAAAGCTGTAAGCAGCAAAGATTCTAGGTTCTAGGTTCTAGGTAATAAATATGGGAAGTTTTATGTATCAACAATCAATGCTGGCTTTTGTCTTGTAATTTTTACCTTGCAACTCAACCCAGTACAAAAAACACTCAAAACTTTTTGGGGTTTATTGTTTACTTTGTGTCAAAAATCGCTAGAATACGCCGGCTGAAATATATAGAAATATATACACGTTCTTTTACAACCCAAAGGTAATACCATGCATCCAATGTTAAACATTGCGGTTCGCGCTGCGCGTAACGCAGGCAAAATTTTACTTCGCGCTGGCGAAGATTTATCAAAAGTTGAAGTGCAACAAAAAGGCACTAATGATTTAGTAACGAATATTGATAAAGAAGCCGAAGCCGTAATTCGCGACACTATTTTACAATCTTACCCTACTCACTCTATTGTTGGTGAAGAGCTCGGTGAGCACGTAGGTAAAGATGCAGATTACCAATGGATTGTTGATCCTATTGATGGCACTACAAACTTCATCAAAGGCATCCCTCATTACGCGGTTTCTATCGCACTTAAAGTTAAAGGTCGTCTAGACCAAGCTGTTATCTACGATCCAATTCGTGGCGAGCTTTTCACCGCTTCTCGTGGTCAAGGCGCACAGCTAAATAGCAAACGTCTTCGTGTAAGTAAAACTACCGTTCTTTCTGGTACTGTTCTTGCCACTGGTTTCCCATTCAAAAACAAACACCATATGGATGCGTATACTGAAGCATTCAAAGCATTGTTTGTTCACACTGCTGATATTCGCCGTGCCGGTTGTTCTGCACTAGACATGGCATACGTGGCAGCTGGCCGTGTTGATGGTTTCTTTGAAATTGGTTTAAAACCATGGAACTCAGCTGCAGGTGAACTAATGGTTAAAGAAGCTGGCGGTATGGTTGTAGATTTTGCCGGTGGTAATAATTACGCTCACAGCGGTAATATTATCTGTGGCGCACCGAAATTAACACAAGCGATGATCCGTGAAATTCGCCCAGTATTAACTGAAGCGTTACTTCGCTAATAGCGAGTTATACTAAGATCGATACTAAAAGGAGCCTAGGCTCCTTTTTTAATGATTAAAATAAGGGTTCTCTAATTTTATCTCAACAGTGTTCTGCGGATCAAATGGCAAGGCCTTTAAATCATCGCCAAAATACTGGTTAAATAGCTCATCAAAACTACCGTTCTTTTGCATAATAGCTAAGCCATCGCTGAGCGTTTTTGCCAGTTCTGGCTTGTGTTTGGCCACAAAGTAATAAAAAGCACTCGGGTAGCTAATATATAAATTTGGAACAATAACCAGCGCTTGCTTATTAACTTCTTTTAACTCTGAGCTTACTTCTATGAAGGAGCGAGGAAAGTAATCAACTCGTCCGGTCAAAACGATATTAAACATCGCTTGATAATTTGCAAACGGCCGTACTGATAAATCATTATGTGCCAATATTTTGGTATCTGGCCAGTCATGCCCTTGAATTGCAGTAAACCCTTTTAGTTGCTCTTTGCTCTTGATATCAACAAAGCGATTAAGAAACGACTGCCTAGTTACTAAGGCTCGCTTACCAATATAACCTTTAAATAACGGCACTTTTATCGGTATTGCTAAGGTTTCTCGTTCTGGGCTGGTCATACTCCAATATAGGTCAACGCTATTATCGCCAAGGGCTATGAGCGCCCGCTGTTGGTGAGGATGTACCACGACAGATTCTAACTGGGCTGAATAATTAGCAGCATCAAGCGCACGTTGCAGTAACTCTTTTAAGTATGTATCTCGTTTATATAATGTTCGAGGTTCTTGAGCGATTGTGACCGTTTCTTTTGCTGCAGTTTTAGCACTGCATACGGTACTAACAATAAGTACCCAGAGCGAGATGAGTGAAAAGAAATACCTAGTCATAATTATTATTTTCTAGTGTTTTAGTAAAGCTACACGCTGAGCAATAAATACTCAAGAAAAACAGCCCTACTTAACGTTATTTTATATGACTTGTTTCTCAGGACTTAAACGCACAACCGCCAAAGCAGGACCACGTCGTTTACATAAAAATAGATAGCTGTGGCGATAGCGTTTTGCTTCTTTTTTAGCATCTGTTGCCAATGCAGCAATTTGATGGCTGTTAGTACACTGCTCTAGATCGGGTTCAACAACGCCAATCGATAAAGTAAGTAAAGGTACAAATTGCTTTTCACCTTCACGATTAGTTGCCCAATAACCACCACTGGCAATATGCTCTGGCGTAAAGAATGCACGAGATTTCAGCTCAAACTCAGTTATTATGTTGTTACATACTGTAGCCGCATCATCACCATCAAAGACCACCATAAAATCATCGCCACCAATATGACCAACAAAACTGGGCACATTACTACAAGCTTGGGTGGTTACATCGGCCAATAATTTGATAACGCTATCACCACTGGCGTAACCATATAAATCGTTGAACTGCTTAAAGTGGTTTAAATCAATATAGGCTAATGCAAAGCTGTGTTTGGCTCTTAATCTATGCTCAATTGCTTCGTTAATTGCAACATTCCCCGGCAGCATCGTAAGTGGATTAGCATGCTGAGCATGACGAATTTTCTCTTCCGTAATATGTTTTAAAATATCCCGCAGTGGCGCGAGCCCTAAGTACTGCTCAGTACGAGTGATCACAATATGACGGCGAATATCAAAATCATTTTCGGTAATTTGCTGACTAACAGTATCAAGCAGCTGATTTTCATCAACTACCAAGGGTTGCTTGTGCATTAGTGCCGTAACCGGTTGTTTGTCGTATAAAGCATGGCCATAAGGAGCCGCAAATACTTCTGTCAGTTGATCTTTGTGTAATAAGCCTATCGGCTGTAAGTTTTCGTCTACAACCGCAAGACTGATAATCGATTTATCTTTTTCAAAAATATTATGCGCATCTTTACAACGGGTATGACTGTCGATGGGGGCTTGTTCGATTGCTAACCAACCTATCGCCATTGATTGCTCAAACTGATTGTTAAGTGGAGTAAAACTTAATTGCTGTAATTGAGCTGAGTCAAACGCTAAGCTAGGTTTTAAACTTGGTCGTTCCAGCAAAAAGCCTTGCGCATTCACAATGCCTAGCCCTTCAAGTAAACTGAGTTCTTCAACCCGCTCTATGCCCTCTGCTATCACCGCTGTTTTGGTAACTTTCGCTAACTCTATAATTGATTTTAAAAATTCTTTTTTAACCACGCTTTCATCACAATGGTCAATAAAATAACGATCAATCTTCACATAGTCAGGACATAATTCTGACCATTGCTTTAATCCTGAGTAGCCTGCACCTAAATCATCGATGGCAATCGAAAAACCGAGCTGGCGATAATGAGCAATTGTTTTCAGCAATAAAAAGCCATCATCGACCTTTT
This sequence comes from Pseudoalteromonas sp. 1181_04, assembly GCF_052850545.1. Lineage (NCBI taxonomy): Bacteria > Pseudomonadati > Pseudomonadota > Gammaproteobacteria > Alteromonadales > Pseudoalteromonadaceae > Pseudoalteromonas > Pseudoalteromonas sp. 1181_04. Next base: position 1,519 of record NZ_VXCS01000054.1, on the reverse strand, counting down.
CTTGTTCGGTAACTTCAATCACCACTCTATTAGCGGCCAAACCAAACTGCTTAATTAGGTGTAATGTTTCGCCTTTCGGATGACAAGGATCCAGTAAGGTTTTAGGGCTTACATTTAAGAATAATTTGCCTTGTAGTTTTAACCTTACAAAATTTTCGATCGCTTTTGAACGGCATAGCAACTCAAGCTCTGAGATTTTATCGTGCACAATTGCAGCACTAAAAAGCGTATTTGGCATCTCTAATGCACAATTTTTAGGACCGCGACTTAATGCTTCGTAACCTAATATTTGCTGCCCAGCGATATCAAAGATGGGTTGAAACAGTGTCGTTATTTCACTATTTCGCAATATATTGTCTAATATACTTAGCTGAGCACTCACTTATCAATAACCCATTACTTCATTAAGAGGCAGTTAAAGTAGCAAGCTGGTATGACAATTTTATGGCAATTGAGTTTAAGCTATTTACTTTAATACTTGTTCAACCTGATCAAAATGAGCAATTACCTCAATAATCTCAAGTTCCGCATATTCATAAGCTTGTTGATCAACAAATCCTAAACGAGCAATCGCTTGTACAGTCGCAGGATGAACCAATAAATCCTTACCGTGATAACAGATGGGCTCGTCAAACTTAGGTAGCTTACCATCGCTATGATAACCACTTTCAATTTCTTCTAGGGGCAATGACGGGAGCAAATCAGCAACAGCAATAAGCGCATTTAAGTATTCAGCACATTGTGGATAATCAACTATCAAGTCACTGAGGATAGTCTGCGATAGCGCGACTAAATCAGCAGATTGAGTTTCTAAATTAGCCGCATCTTTTTGCACTCTAATACTGCGAAGTAAGTTGTTAGCTTGATGCTGGTAATGCTCAAGTGTTGTTAATTGATAAGGTTGTACTGCAGCCTTTGATTGCTTAGGTTTAACGTTGTCATCACATCCGCTAACAATAATTAGACTACTAGCGACTACAAGTTGCTTTAACATTAGTTGGTTACATCAATACTTAATCAATAATTACTATTATAGGAAATATTTAATTTCATAAATAGCAATAATTAAAATTCGCTATGATAAAGCCCCGCTTACATATAGCCTTACACCGATGCCAACCCGCAGGCTTCCCAAAACCCTAGCACCTTTAACTTTATCCCTTTAATCTCTTCCTCTGTGAGCTCTGTGCCCTCTGTGGTGAATTAATCATTTAAACAATTTGCACCACAGAGGACACCGAGGCGCTTCGCGCAACACAGAGAAAGTAAGCTTAAGCCGAACCCTATTACCTTCCTTTAACTCTTTGTGAATGAAAAACTTAAAATATTTTTCACAAAGAGAAGACATTTGAGTCACGCGGCATAAAGCCCCGACTACGCAAATCCAAACACCAATGCCAACCCGTAGGCGGAATTACTTGACCAAGGTACCTCGCGCAATTTTAAATTCACCAGTTAGACATAGAGTTGTGAAAAACCTTTCGCGGTGGCAAGCCCCCTGTGTCAGGATAGTTGTCGC
>NZ_VXCS01000053.1:0-7207 GCF_052850545.1 Pseudoalteromonas sp. 1181_04 | reverse complement strand
AACGCTAAGGACAGCACATGCGACCTGAAATAAAAAACATCCCCCAACAACTTGGGCAATACTTGTACCAGCAAATAAATGAGCCGTGGCTTGAAGCACAACTCATTTTAAATTGCGAAGATGAAAACGTACTTGAATGCAAAGCCCATTATCAAACTGCTGCTGATACAAGCGAACAGCCGATTACCGTGACGGACGAGATAGTCGATTTATTCAACACCCTATTTGAAAAAGCCACCCAACACCAACCAGAAAACTGGACACGCGCTATTTTTACCATTAATCGCCAAGGTCAATTTAATCTCAACTTTGAGCGTGATAATAATGATGATGACGTTATTACCGCACAACAAACACATTAATTCATAACCTAGATTCAAATAAATAATTTACCGCTCTTTAACAACATGGATGTTGTTTGGCTAGGCGCTAATACAGCCGCTGATTAGTGCCCTGCCTTTCATTTTTGCACAAGTAAATTCGAGTCTACGCATTCGTAGCAGCGGGTTTACCCCGCGACATAATTCCCCCGCAGCCCACAACGAACTATTATTTGATGATAAAGCCAATGACAGCAACGAATCGATGGAAGCCGCTATTGCAGTATTCCGGCTCTTTACCCAACGAAAGTAGGCAAAGGCGACCCTGTTCAGTATTTACGTAAAATAAACTGGCAAGACTTAGGCAAACAAGCCGCCAGTGAAGTCAAAGCAGTTATTAAAAGCTTTAGAGATACTCTTAATGACATTTCAACCAGCTGGAAATACGACCTCCTACTGCCAGACTCGGCCATTGACGGCATGCAAGCTATGGTCAAACAGCTTGATGAAGTCACCCCGCAAATAGACCAAGGCGTAAGAAACGCCGCAAATGAAATTGGCAATCGCGTAAATAAAGCCCTCGATGAATTTGAGCCACCGGCAAGCACAGGCGTAGTGGGCAAACCGAAGAAGACGGTAGCCAATGAATTAGAGCCACCGAAATGGAATGATTTGAAGGAGGCTCAAAGTAAAAAACTTTCTAATTCAACCGACAAAATATACAGCTCAAATTTACTCAATAATCGCAAGATATATAAAAACGATCTTGACTTTACGTCAGAAATAGCACAAATGTTGATTCAAGTATTAAAGATAAAATTGAAGATGATAATAGCTTTAGGAATAACCCTTCGCTCCAATATTAGTATGAAAAATTTAAAAAAGAGTACTGGAAACTTAGAGCAAAAGATTTTGAGTAGGTAAATCTGTATGAATAAATATAGTGAGTTAATCAAACAACTTGATTTGAGTGAACACGAAACCTTTTGGCAAGGTTCGGCTGACTTGAAAGAAATAGCACTACTTGAACAGCTAATTTCGATAAAACTCCCGCCTTCATTAGTTGGTTTTTTAAAAGAATGTGGTGGAGGTGGGACAATCGATGCGGAGGTATCTGGTATTGAAGATAATAATGCTACTTTGAAGCGTGGAGGAACGATATTAGGTGACACACTAGATTGCAGGGAAACATTTGAATTACCCCCCCATTTAATTGTAATTTTTTATAAAGAAAATGAAATTTGTTGGTGCTTAGATTCTAATACCCAAGAAAAAGAATACCCACTGGTTAATTATAATTTATTTAAAAAACAAGTTGACGGAGTAATAGCTGATTCCTTCCTCTCATTCTTTTGTGATTATGTTGAACTTAGAACCTCGTAGAATCTATTAAAGCTAATTGAACACGCTAAGGACAGCACATGCAACCAGAAATAAAAAACATCCCCCAACATCTTGGGCAATACTTGTACCAGCAAATAAATGAGCCGTGGCTTGAAGCCCAACTCATTTTAAATTGCGAAGATGAAAGCGTACTTGAATGCAAAGCCCATTATCAAACTGCTGCTGATATAAGCGAACAGCCGATTACCGTGACAGACGAGATAGTCGATTTATTCAACACCCTTCTTGAGAATGCCACTAAACACCAACCAGAAAACTGGATGCGCGCCATTTTTACTATTACACGGCAAGGCCAGTTCAACCTGAACTTTGAGCGTGATAATAATGATGATGACGTTATCACTGCACAGCAAACTTATTAAACAATATTGATTTACCCGCTCTTTAACAACATGGATGTTGTTTGGCTAGGCGCTAATACAGCCGCTGATTAGTGCCCTGCCTTTCATTTTTGCACAAGTAAATTCGAGTCTACGCATTCGTAGCAGCGGGTTTACCCCGCGACATAATTCCCCCGCAGCCCACAACGAATTATTATTTGATGATAAAGCCAATGACAGCAACGAATCGATGGAAGCCGCTATTGCAGTCCTCCGGCTTTATACCCAACGAAAGTAGGCAAAGGCGACCCTGTTCAGTATTTACGTAAAATAAACTGGCAAGACTTAGGCAAACAAGCCGCCAGTGAAGTCAAAGCAATTATTAAAAGCTTTAGAGATACCTTGCAAGATATTTCAACTAGCTGGAAATACGACCTCCTACTGCCAGACTCGGCCATTGACGGCATGCAAGCCATGGTCAAACAACTTGATGAAGTCACCCCGCAAATAGACCAAGGCGTAAGAAACGCCGCAAATGAAATTGGCAATCGCGTAAACAAAGCCCTCGATGAGTTTGAGCCACCGGCAAGTACAGGTGTAGTGGGCAAACCGAAGAAAACCGTTGCCAATGAGCTTGAGCCGCCGAAAGGGAATGATTTAAAGGGGGCTAAAGGTGAGTTTATTGGTTCATACAAAGGGAAAAATTTAGTCCTCAAAAATGTAGAATTTAAAAAGATTGATTACTTAAAGCGTGATCGAGCTGAGTACAAAGCTTTGCGAAGTAAGTTTGATAATGGTGTTCGCAAAAAATTTCTTGAAGAATTATCTGATAATAAAGATATATTATCCCAATTAGATAAACTTGGTGTTTCTTCAAGTGATATAGCAAAATTAAAGGCAGGACGTGTACCAAATGGCTGGCAAGTTCACCATAAACTTCCTTTAGATGATGGTGGAACAAATGACTTTAGCAACTTAGTACTCATCAGAAATAGCCCAGAGCACTCAGCTTTCACGACTTTTCAAAAAAGAGCTACTAATGGGCTAGAAATTGGTGATGTAAAATCAACAGAGTGGCCATTTCCAAAAGGGAATGTATATCCGAGGTAACTATGAAAAATGTAAATGAATTAATTAATTACCTGATAGAGAAAAACTCAGAAGAGCAAACTCACTTTGGCGAAGGTTTTTTTCTAACGCCTATCAGTTTGGATGAGGTAAAAGCTTTTAGTGCGTATTTCACCAAAGCCTTCAAGTTTCAACCTCCAAGTGAATTTTTAGATCTATTAAAAATATCAAATGGCTTTTCTGTAAATGGATTAAATCTCTATAGTGCTAAAGAACAAAATGAACCATATTACTTAGCTGGAATTATTGAAGCCAATCAAGAATTTCATGTAGAAGAATCTTTACGTAATTTCGTCGCTTTTTGTGATGAAAGCAGCTCAAGGGTGGTTTATCACTTAGAGGTAAATCAATTTCAGATTGTAGACTCTTTCACGTGGGAAGAGCTAGAAAGTTTCCCGACTTTAACTTTGGCGATAAGCTCTTTACTTAAAACAGCAAATATTTTTGAATAAATCAAACAACGCTAAGGACAGCATATGCAACCAGACATAAAAAACATCCGCCAACAACTCGGTCAGTACCTTTATCAGCAAATAAAATAGCCGTAGCTTGAAGCACAACTTATTTTAAACTGCGAAGATGAAAGCGAGCTTGAATGCAAAGCTCACTATCAAACAGCGGATGATGCAAGCGAACAACCAATTACCGTGACAGACGAGATAGTCGGTTTATTCAAACAAGTATTTGATAAAGCCACAAAGCACCAACCAGAAAACTGGACGCGGGCTATTTTTACCATTAATCGCCAAGGCCAATTTAATCTCAACTTTGAGCGTGAGAATACCGTTCATGAAGTAATCACAGCGCAGTAAATGTACTCATTGATAACTTGAATTCAAGTAAAAATAAACCCGCTTTTTAACAACATGGATGTTGTAAGGCTGAGCGCTAGAATCGTTTAAGATTAGTGTTTAGCCATACATTTTTGCGTGCCTGCACAACACATCCACAGACACCATTTAGCTGTTAGTTATGTACTCTCATTCCGCTCGCTTCAACATGGTAACGACCATTGCAACGGCTCTTTAGGTCCGCAGTGGGCCAAAGCAGAGCTATAGGAAGTAAAAAAGGGGATAAAACACGCGTGCAATTAATGGATGAGCAAATAGAAAAAGCATTTAAAAAACATGGGCCAAATGCTAAGTTAAACATTCAACTTGAGCGCTGCCCGTTAAACAAAAAGTAGAGAGCCCATGATAGAAACGAATGATGACGCCTTAGATTATTTTCTAAGCAAATTTAGGCAACCAACAACAACTGTACCCGCGACTACCGCTGATATAGAAGCGTATCGAGGGAAACTGCCTGACCAGCTACTTGAATACTGGCAAATACTCGGTTTTAGCGGCTTTGCCGATGGTTTATTTTGGCTGACAAATCCAGCGGATTATCAAGACATTCTTGACCGGTTTTTAGAAGACACCCCGTTTGAGCAAGATGATATTTATTATGTTATAGCGCGTAATGCCTGGGGGAAGCTTCAGGTCTACGGCGAGAAAACAGGTGTATCACTTAAAATCAGCCCGCACCTTAACTGGATAACGACAAGCGAAGGAAGTGAGCAAGATATTAAAGCTGGTAAAACTGAGCGGACAATAAAAAATTTTATAGCATTTCAAAGCCCTGAGCGACTTGATATTAAAAATAACCAAAAGAAACCACTTTTTCCTGCGGCATTAAAAAAACATGGCCCACTCAATGCTGATGAAGTGTACGGCTTTGCGCCATTTTTATTTATGGGTGGCGAGAAAAAAATCAAGAATATTGAAAAGTGCGATATTTTTGCCCATTTGAATTTAATTGCCGACATGGGGGATATGGAAATTATTGATATGGCTTCTATGGTACGTGGCGCTATTAAGCAGTACGAATAACGCTGTATGCAAATGTGATTAGTTGAGGACTTAAACGAGCTTTATTTGGCACACATAACTTAATGAAAAACTTAGACTTAAAGAAAAAAGTTTCAGTAACACATGATGAGCTATATTCATTAGAAATGTTTTTTAATATTAACTTACCAATTAGCTACAGAGAGTTTATTTTAGAATTCAATGGTGCATCCCCAGAGGAAGCTATTATAAGAATTAACTCTGAAGAGCGGGTATTGGAAAGATTTTTAATAGTTTCGGAAGATGAAAAACTCGATAGTGGACTGATGCAATACGAAATTAAAGTAGTAATGGCTCAAATTGAGGAAAGACTTACAGCTAACGAAGACTTGGTTGGAGCCGAGACCTTACCTTTTGCTTATCTTTTTGGTGGTGATTTTTTATGCCTAGACTTCAAAGAAGATGCAATAAATCCTAAAGTAGTAATATGGGATCATAATGAATCTGAAGAATTATCGCCTGTTTTTTACAAAGCTTTTGATAATTTCCAAAAATTCCTTAATGCGATGTCTTTCGGCTGACATATATTTACAAACTTTATGTTTGATCATTTAATTTAAAGCTCATTTATAATACTAAGGACAGCACATGAAACCTGACATTACAAACATCCCACAACAACTCGGTCAGTACCTTTATCAGCAAATTAATGAGCCGTGGCTTAAAGCACAACTCATTTTAAATTGCGAAGATGAAAACGTACTTGAATGCAAAGCCCATTATCAAACAGCAGATGACTCAAGTGAACAGCCAATTACCGTGAAAGACGAGATAGTCAATTTATTCAAACAAGTATTTGATAAAGCCACAAAGCAGCAACCCGAAAACTGGACACGCGCTATTTTTACCATTAATCGCCAAGGCCAATTTAATCTCAACTTTGAGCGTAACAATCACGATGATGACGTTATTACTGCACAAAATACGCACTAACTTAAATAAGTAAATTACTCTAATACAAAAACACTAAGGACAAAAAACATGGATGTTAAGAAAAACACCCGTAGCAAGCTAAGCCTAACCGCCTTACTTTTTTCAAGTAAATTTATCAAAAGCCCGGTTATTCGTATCGCGATCATCTTCGCCATTATTATCGCATGTTTACTAATGATCAAAGTGGCTATTATGGCCTTTTACATCACGGTATTTCTGCTTGTGACTGTTTTAATATGGGGTACATGGCGACGATTTGCTAAGCTTAAAAAGAGTAAAGCTCTAAGCTAATATTTATCATAATCATAATGAAATTGTTTCTTTTATTGTTATAAATATAACAAAACAAGGAAAAACTGGTATTTTTTGCAACTATGATTTGAACCTCATCCTTATACATACTAAAATGCCATTTGATTTATAGTTAAAGTAAATATAAAAGTCATGGAAGACTCTAGTAGAAATATAATCCTTCCTATTGTTACTCCATGATTTTTCGTTGCTAAAAGTGATATAAACAAAGATGTTTATAATGAACAATTTAATGGAGTAATTATGAAAAAATTAAGTGCGCTGGTTGCTATAGTGATGCTATCAGGTTGTTCAAGCAGCCCAAAAGTTGAACAACAGGCAGCCCCAGTTGAACAACCAGTTGTTGTCGCAGAAGAAGTTAACAGTGCAATATCATTGACTGTTATTACTTCTCCTGATGACGCCCGTATTCGCATTATGAATATAAAGCCGAAATACGAAGCTGGTATTGAACTCGATGAAGGTAAATACGACATCGAAGTTACTAAAGATGGTTACTTAACCTATAGAAAGTGGGTTACTGTTGACAAGAAAACGATCCTGACTATCGAATTAGATCAAATTGAAGCAAGCCAATCTGCGTTATAGTACCCCTGGTGGCAAGTGTATTCTTGCCATCATCACTTTGTGTTATCTTTATTAAAAATTAAGTATAGTTTACATACAAAGTTATTGTCGCATTAAAGAAATACCCGTATTCTATTGCGCTCATTAAATGGACAGTAAAGAATAAGGATATTAATTTTGGAGTCATCACAAAACTATTCTGACAGCTTAAATAAAATCTCCACACGAATACCTAACGCACTTAAAATAGTTGATAATAAAGAGCTAAAAAGCACTATTTTTTGGTTGAATCAAGTGCTTTTAGTAGTTTCAACTATCTTTGGTGTTTACC
>NZ_VXCS01000052.1:0-7507 GCF_052850545.1 Pseudoalteromonas sp. 1181_04 | reverse complement strand
AAGCGGTAAGCGGTAAGCGGTAAGCGGTAAGCGGTAAGCGGTAAGCGGTAAGCGGTAAGCCAAAAATTTGAGCGTTGCAAATTATTATGTCAACACTTAAAAAGCACTCGGACAGCTTAAAACTTATAGCTTACCGCTCTAAAGCTAAATTTTCATACACACATATTTTTCTTCGAGGTACTCGTCGAGCCCTTGGTGGCCACCTTCGCGACCAAGACCTGACTGCTTAACCCCACCGAACGGTGCCACGGGGTTTGATATTAACCCTTCGTTAATACCTACCATGCCGTACTCTAACGCTTCGCTCACTCGGTATATTTGTTTCAAATCTTGGCTATAAAAATAAGCAGCTAAACCATAAGGCACATCGTTGGCCAGTGCTAAAACTTCAGGCTCTTCATCAAATACAATGATACTCACCACCGGGCCAAAAACTTCTTGATGGTAAATGTCCATCTCCGCAGTTACCCCATTTAAAATAAGCGGTGCTTGATAGTTACCACCAAGCTCAACATTATCACCTATTTGTACCGCACCTTTTGCTTTGGCATCTGCAACCAACTCTTGTACTTTTTGCTTAGCTTTAGGATAAATCAACGGCCCTATATCTGTTGCGTCATCAAGCCCATTACCGACTTTCAGTGCTGTAACTTTTTTAGCTAATTTATCAACAACTTGATCAAGCACGCTACGCTGTACAAAAATACGGTTAGCCGCGACGCAAGTTTGCCCGCCATTTCTAAATTTTGCCCCCATAAGTCCCGTTACCGCTTCATCCAAATCGGCATTATCAAAAATAATAAACGGCGCGTTACCACCAAGTTCCATTGAAGTACGCTTAATAGTAGGGGCACATTGTGCAAGTAATTGCTTACCTACGCCCGTTGAACCGGTAAAAGTGAACTTACGAACAAGTTCAGATTCAGTTAGTAACTCACCCACCATTTTAGCGTTTTCAGAGAGCAATACATTAAAAGCGCCTTTTTCAAAACCGGCTTGGTCAGCCAAATAAGCTAATGCTAAAGCACATAAAGGTGTATGTTCCGAAGGTTTTAGTACAAAGCTACACCCAGCGGCATAGGCTGGTGCAACTTTACGGGTAACCATAGCAATTGGAAAATTCCAAGGAGTTATGCCTGCAACCACGCCAATAGGCTGTTTAAAACTAGTTAAACGATGATTGTCATCAGTGGCGGGGATCACATCACCATAGCTACGTTTGGCTTGCTCTGCGAACCACTTAATAAACCCAGCCCCATATTCAACTTCACCAAGGGCTTCTTTTAATGGTTTACCTTGCTCTTTAGTCATTAATTCAGCAAGGGTTTGTTTATGCTGCATAACCAGTTCAAACCAACGCATTAATACATTACTACGCGTTGTGGCATTGGTGGCTTTGAGTTTAATAAATGCGCCGTGAGCGGCGTTGATGGCTTTATGAACCCCATCATCATCGATATCACTTACCATGATGATGCTTTGCTGTGTAGCGGGATCATCAACACTAAAGTGTTTTTCAGTGGAGTAAAACTCACCGTTAATGAAAGAGTCGTTAAATAGTAGATTATTCATAAAACCTCCAAAGCAATTATTACGGCATATAGCCAATGTTATGTTCACCACCGATAAGTGAAAGGTACTAGGTCAAAGGCAAAGACTAGCTCCACCTAAAATCTAACATCTCAATACAACCGCGCGACATAAAGCCGCGCCTACACAAATTCAAACATTGATGCCAAACCATAGCCGCGTGAGCGTAAATGAGAAGATATACCCTTCACTTATCTCTAAAGCGCAGCGCAATCTTAACCTCTTTGTGAATAAATCACTTAAATCTTTCGCGGCATAAAGCCGCGCCTACGCAAATTCAAACATTGATGCCAAACCCGTAGGCGCAAGTTTACCTCGCGCAATTTTCCACCTTTATAAACAAAAACACCGCGTTCAAATTGAGCGCGGTGTTTTCTTTAAAGCTTAAGGCTTACAACTTATAGCTGCGCTTTAAATCAATGCTCTTCATTAACGATATTGAGATTGTACTTCGGTATTTCAACTATTAAGTCTTCATCACGGATTATTGCTTGGCAACCTAGGCGTGATTCAGGCTCTAAACCCCATGCTTTATCTAGCATGTCGTCTTCAAGCTCGTCGCTTTCATCAAGTGAGTCAAAACCTTCACGAATAACTAAATGACAAGTGGTACACGCACATGACTTTTCACAAGCATGTGGAATACTGATACCGTTTTTAAGTGCAACATTAAGAACTGTTTCACCACTTGGTGCATCAATTGCAGCGCCGTCAGGACATAATTCCGGATGGGGAAGAAAAATAATTTGTGGCATTCTAACCTCTTTTAAACGTTGTCTACTGACTGCCCTTGCAGTGCTTTTTTGATCGATGCATCCATTCTTAACTCAGCAAATTTACTGCTGGCGTTATCAACTTTCTCAATGGCTGCTTTTATTTGATTTGGCTCGGTAGCTGTCTCACGAACTGTAACTAGCTTCGCTATTTCAGCGTTCAAGTTAGTTAATTCATGTTCAGCAAGTAAAGCACTGTCTGTTGCTAATGATGCATAAAGTGCTTCGATAACACGCAATGCTTCAACTTGTTGCTCTTTGAGCATACGCGCTTGCATATCATCTTTGGCATTAGTCATCGACTCTTTAAGCATATTAGCTACTTGGTCATCTGACAAACCAAACGATGGTTTAACCTGGATTTCAGCTTGTACGCCAGTTGATTTTTCCATTGCAGATACGCTAAGTAAGCCATCGGCATCGACTTTAAAGGTCACACGAATATGCGCCGCACCGGCTGCCATTGGTGGAATACCTTTTAAGCTAAATTTAGCCAATGAACGGCAATCATCAACTAGCTCTCGTTCACCTTGCAATACATGCAGCGACATTGCAGTTTGACCATCTTTAAAAGTGGTAAACTCTTGTGCTCGTGCTACAGGTATAGTGGTATTACGCGGAATAATCTTTTCCACTAAGCCGCCCATAGTCTCAAGGCCAAGCGACAGTGGTAATACATCAAGTAACAACATGTCTGAATCAGGCTTGTTGCCCACTAACACATCCGCTTGTAATGCTGCACCAAGTGCAACGACGCGGTCCGGATCAATAGAGGTAAGCGGCTCTTTATTAAAAAATTCAGCGACTTGGTTGCGTACGATTGGCATACGAGTTGAGCCGCCGACCATAACTACTTGCAGTACTTCGTCATTTGTAATGCCAGCATCTTTAACTGCACGGCGACACGAACGGAGTGTTTTTTTCACCAGCACCATGGCTAGTTCTTCAAACTTTTCGCGAGTGACTTCAACCGTGTATTTTTCATCATCAAACTCAAGACCAACATTCACTTTAGCATATTGGCTTAGTGCTTCTTTACAAGCTTTAGCTTTATTAATAAATAAGCGTAATACTGATGGAGATAGCGTCATCACACCGGTTTCACGTTTAAAATGATCCACTAATAATGAGTCAAAATCATCGCCACCTAGGCTTGAATCACCACCGGTTGCCAGTACTTCAAATACACCTTGGTTTAAACGCAAGATTGAAATATCAAAGGTACCGCCGCCTAAATCATAAACTGCGATAATGCCTTCTTGGCCTGAATCTAAACCATAAGCAACCGCGGCTGCAGTTGGCTCGTTTAATAAACGCAGTACATTAATACCAGCAAGCTCTGCGGCATCTTTGGTGCTTTGGCGCTGTGCATCATCAAAATAAGCAGGTACTGTGATCACGGCACCTAAAATATCTTGCCCTGCAAAGCTTTCTTCAGCGCGTTGCTTTAATGCTTTTAAAATATCGCTTGATGCGGTGATTGGGCTGATGTTGCCAGCCGCGGTGGTAATCGCTAATGCGCCATCATGCTGACAAAAATCATACGGTAATTGGCCGTAGCTTTGCTCTATTTCAGCTTGAGTTTTACCTAAAAAACGTTTAACTGAAATTAAAGTATTCACAGGATCTTGTGTTGCAGCTTGAGCGGCAAGTTCGCCTACTGTTATACCATCAGCGGCGTAACGTACAACAGACGGTAACATGGCTGCGCCATTAACATCGGTTAATGTACGGGCTTCGCCACTTTGTACTGTCGCAACAAGTGAGTTGGTAGTACCAAGGTCAATACCAATTGCTAACTTATGTTCATGTGGTGCCGCGCTCTGCCCCGGCTCAGCAATCTGCAATAATGCCATAATGATCTTTAACTCTTGTTTGACTTACCAATGGTGCAGTAAGTTAGATAATTAATCGTCGAATAAACTGTCTTCAATACGCTCTAATTCATCTCGTAATTTATACACGAACTTTAATTTTCGAATGCTATCAGCGGCTAACTGCCATTGCTGCTCGTCATTACTTGCCAATTGCTCAGCAAGTTGCGCACTGTATTGAGTGTCTAGTTGTTTTATTTGCTTCTCGAACTGAGCAATCGCTGTGTCTGGATCATCGCTTGTGCTTAGCTCTTCAAGCTCTTCACGTAATTCCATTTGCTGCATTAAAAACAGTGGATCTTGTAGTGTTTGCTGCTCGGCACGAATATCAACACCCAATTCACTCAGCATGTATTCTGCGCGTTTTACCGGATGCTTTAAAATTTGTAAGGCATCATTAATTTCTGCGGTATTTTGTACGGCTAATAACTTATCACGGCTGCTGGCATTGGCATGGCGATCTGGGTGAACGGCACGCTGGAGTTCGAGGTAATTCTTAGTTACTTTTGCCAAATCTACATTGTAATTAACGGGTATCGCAAACAATTCAAAATAGCGCATAATTCCAACCATGCCAACAATCTATTGGCTTAAAATTCAGATAGAACAAAGCCCTACAGGTGCAGGGCTTAAGAGTACAATCACTTTATTGTTTATACTGTGAAACTTTCGCCACAACCACACTCATCAGCTTGATTTGGGTTAATAAATTTAAACCCTTCGTTCAAACCTTCTTTAGTGTAATCAAGCTCGGTGCCATCAATATAAACTAAGCTTTTAGCGTCGACGATTACTTTAACCCCTTTAGATTCAAATACTTCGTCGCCTTCAGATAACTCGTCAACAAACTCAAGAACATATGCAAGACCTGAACAGCCCGTCGTTTTAATGCCTACGCGCAGGCCTAAGCCTTTTCCGCGATTTGCTAAAAATGATTCTACGCGGTTTACTGCCGCTTCTGTCAATGTCACTGCCATGATTTATCTCTTACTTCGCTTGTTTACTTTTGTAATCTGCAATTGCTGCTTGAATTGCATCTTCAGCTAAAATTGAACAGTGAATTTTCACTGGAGGCAATTCAAGCTCAGCACTGATATCAGTGTTCTTGATCATTGCAGCTTCATCTAATGTCTTGCCTTTAACCCACTCTGTTACAAGTGACGATGAAGCAATTGCGCTACCACAACCGTATGTTTTAAATTTAGCATCTTCAATTATGCCTGCAGCTGATACTTTAATTTGCAGCTTCATTACGTCACCACATGCTGGTGCGCCAACCATACCCGTTGCTACTGATGGATCATTTTTGTCTAATACACCTACGTTACGTGGGTTTTCAACATGATCGATTACTTTATCACTATACGCCATAATTCTATCCTCATTACCTGCTAGTGGATGTGCTCGTCAATTAATGATGAGCCCATTCAACTGAATCTAAATCAACACCCTCTTGATGCATTTCCCAAAGAGGAGACATCTCACGTAAGCGACCGATAGAGTTTTTCATTAAATTGACGGTATAATCAATCTCTTCTTCGGTGGTAAAACGACCAATACTAAAACGAATTGAGCTGTGTGCTAATTCATCGTTGCGGCCAAGCGCACGTAATACATAAGAAGGCTCTAAACTTGCTGAAGTACAGGCAGAACCTGATGATACAGCAATATCTTTAACAGCCATCAATAACGACTCACCTTCAACAAAGTTAAAGCTGATGTTAATTATTCCTGGTACTGATTGGTCCGGCGTACCGTTAAAGTACACTTCATCCATATCAGCCATAATGCCATCAATTAAACGCTTACGAAGCGCGCTGATGTGAGCATGATCTTTTTCGAAATCTTGTTTGGCAATTCTAAATGCAGCACCCATACCAACCAACTGGTGAGTCGCTAGCGTACCAGAGCGCATTCCACGCTCATGACCACCACCATGCATTTGTGCTTCTAAACGAGCACGCGGTTTACGGCGAACATACAATGCACCGATACCTTTCGGGCCATATACTTTGTGCGCTGAGAAAGACATAAAATCAACTTTAAGCTGTTGCACGTCGATTAAAACTTTACCGGCACTTTGTGCAGCATCAACGTGGAACATGATTTTACGTTCGCGACACATTTCGCCAATAGTCGCGATATCTTGAATTACACCTAGCTCGTTGTTTACATGCATAATGCTCACTAACACTGTGTCATCGCGCATTGTGTCGGCTAATTTTTGTAAATCAAGTAGGCCGTTTTCTTCAACGTCCATATAGGTTACTTCAAACCCTTGACGCTCTAGCTCACGACAGGTGTCGATCACTGCTTTATGCTCAGTTTTAGCGGTAATAACGTGCTTACCTTTCTTTTTATAAAACTGTGCTGCGCCTTTAATTGCAAGGTTGTTTGATTCTGTCGCACCCGAAGTGAAAACGATTTCACGTGGGTCTGCGTTAATTAAATCTGCGATATCAGTACGAGCTTGATCAATCGCTTCTTCAGCTTGCCAACCAAAACGGTGTGAACGTGATGCAGGGTTACCAAAATTGCCATCCATTGTTAGGCATTGCATCATTTCTTTTGCTACACGCTCGTCAACTGGCGTGGTTGCTGCGTAATCTAAATAAATCGGTAACTTCATTTCTTTCTCCGCTGGACGCCAACTTATAGTTGGCAGCTTACTT
The DNA here is from genome assembly GCF_052850545.1 of Pseudoalteromonas sp. 1181_04. Lineage (NCBI taxonomy): Bacteria > Pseudomonadati > Pseudomonadota > Gammaproteobacteria > Alteromonadales > Pseudoalteromonadaceae > Pseudoalteromonas > Pseudoalteromonas sp. 1181_04. Next base: position 598 of record NZ_VXCS01000052.1, on the reverse strand, counting down.
GAATATTTTCCAATTGCTTGAGTGCATTATTAACGCTGTTATCTTGGCGAGATGAAACTTCCTTCACATCTGACTTTTCCACCAATTCAGCAAGGGTAATACCGTTTAAAAAGTCTTCTATTCTGGTACTTAGATCAGACCATAAGGTGTGAGTTAAACACCGCATACCGCTTTGACAGCCGCCCGTTGCACCATGGCATCGGGTTGCATCTATTGATTCATCAACGGCGTTGATCACATCACCAACCGAAATTGCATGCGTTTCTCGACCGAGTAAATAACCACCACCAGGTCCACGCACTGAGCTGACTAAACCACTTTTACGTAACCGGGCAAATAACTGCTCTAGATACGACAAAGAAATTTCTTGTCGTTCTGAAATATCAGCAAGGGGAACTGGCCCTACATTTGTATGTAGCGCAACATCCAGCATCGCTGTGACGGCATACCTGCCTTTTGATGTTAACTTCATGGAGCCCCCGCACTAAAGAGTGCAAATTTTAATTACCAGAGTAAAATAGTCAAGTATTAAATAAAGTCTAGGTTCTAGGTTCTAGGTTCTAGGTTCTAGGTTCTAGGTTCTAGGTTCTAGGTTCTA